>JAIPEI010000104.1 GCA_021737245.1 Deltaproteobacteria bacterium
CTTCCGGCACCTGCACGTTGAACAGCCTTCGCTGGGCGCCCCAGGGGATGTTCACCAGCTTGCGGGTCCCCTCTTCCGCCTCCTTCGGCGTTACGTGGATGCGGCCATACAGGTTCGGGTCTCCGGGCCGGCCGGTGGTACGAATCACCTGCAGCCGATGAGGCTTCCGCTGGGGGCTCACGGATCGCAGCCGCCCGGAGAGGCCCATGGACGGCACCTTGAGGAACAGCTTCAGAACGAGAAGGCCGAACACGAACCCCCCGATATGCGCCCACCACGCCACCCCGCTGGACTGCGCCTGCGGGCCGGCCGCACTCAGGAACTGGAGCGCGAACCAGATTCCCAGGAAGACGAAGGCCGGAATCTCGATGAAGTACGGGATGAAAAAAATGGGAATCAGGGTCAGAATTTTCGAGTGGGGGTAGAGGATGAAATAGGCCCCCATGACCCCGGCGATGGCGCCGCTCGCGCCGATGGTGGGGACCTGCGACTGGGCGTTGAGTGCAAGATGGAAGAGGCCGGAGACCAGCCCGCACAGCAGGTAAAACGCCAGATATCTGGCCGAACCGATGCGGTCCTCGACGTTGTCGCCGAAGATGTACAGGCTCCACATGTTGCCCAGGAGATGCAGGAAGCCGCCGTGCAGGAACATGAAGGAGATCAGAGAAAACGCCTGCTGGCCGAAGCTGAAGTAGCTGGAGATCTCAGACACCGTGTATCGGGCGGGGATCAGTCCATAGACCACGAACAGCTCGTTGGCGGCGGAGCCCTTTGACAGCGTGAAGAGATAGACCGCCGCATTGATTCCAATGAGCGTGTTGTTGACCAGGGGGTAGCTCTTGGACTGAACTGTGTCGCGAATGGGAATCATGAAGGAGCACCAATAAGCCCTAGCGCTACTGATCCGCCCCTTTGGCAGCCAAACGTCACACCATACCCGGCGGCGGCTGGGCGGCTCTTTGCAAGGCCGTCAATCATAATGAAGCCAAATAAAGCCTCAACGCAAGTCATCCGCCCTTGCGGTTGTTTGAAGGATACATCTTTTCCGGCGGCGACCGGGCGGGTTTGGGAAAAATTGAACCTTCGGGCGGGCGAAATGTCAAGGCGCATTTCCCGGCTGAGCGGATCACCCCTTCTGATCGATGAACCTGGGGCGCCTCACAACCGGCGATCCCCCGTACTTCCGGACGCCTTTTCGTCCCTGTTTGAGTTGCTCCAGGCTGCGTGAGGCCTGGTCCCGTTTCTCCCTCGTCAGCTCGGCGGTCCTCCGATCGAGGGCCTGGATCTCTCCGGCCACGGCCGCCATCGAGTCACGCAGGGCACCGGTGGGCCCTGATCCGCCCCCTGGTTGAAGGGGGTGAATCGCGCTTCTGATGCGGGCGTCGAGCTCCGAGATGCTCTCCTGGATCTCCTTCCGGCGATCCGCGGCCCCGGCAAACCCCGACACGTCGTTCTCCTCGATCCGCTCGAGCTGCTCCCCCGCCACCTGCTTCAGGGCGTGGTAGAGCCTGAGCTCCTCCTGAAGCAGCATCCGAATGCTGGCACTCATACCCTCTCCTCCAACGCCTCGATCGACTCCGGGTTTCCCGGGGTCGAAGAGTCTCCGAATGGTGCCGATATACACTTCCCGGACAAGCAAGACCGATGCCATGATCGCAGGTTCTGCCGTCAACGCCAGCCCGTCAAAATGCTGACACCCTCTTGCACCCGCCGGGCGGGAAACGGCTCGGTTACGACACGGGCCGGCGAAGGCGCCACCCGGGCCCATCCCTGAAAGGCCACAGGGACCCTTTCCCCTGAAACCGTCCGATGGCACGGGATGTGCTTTCCTTACCCGGCAGTGAAATCTCCGCCTTCACCCACGCTTGGAGGAATCATGAAACCATTCATCCTCATTGCATCCGTTCTCGGGGTGCTCTGCCTCCTCTTCGGGGGGGCGATCAACAGGGAGGGCGCCCTCGCCCAGGATCACTCCTCCCGGGTCCGGGTTCCCAAGGGGGTCTACCTCGAGCTGACCCGGGACTTCTACGAGGCCCTTCGGGAAGAGACGGAGCGAAATGCGACCGTTTACAGCAACGACCCGTCGGCCGCCCGGCTGAAGGAAATCGCCGTGTCCGCGCGGTTCATGGTACAGACAAACCTGGAAATCCTCAAGCAGCAGGAGGAGATGATTCAGCTGTTGAGGAGGCTGCTCGAGAGGAAATGACCCGGTCCGCCCTCATAAGAGCCACGCTCCTCCCTGCCGCATGTTTCCTGGTTCTCATCTCGTGGGGGCCCGCACCGGCGTCCGCTGGAAACCGGGCCCAGGGGCTTGCCCTGCACCGGGACCAGGGGCGAATCCGCTGCATGATTCATTTCGACGGCCGGCCGGTGTATACCCTGCAGGCCGTCGGCCGGGATCGGATTCGTCTCCTCCTCCACGGGACCGCCGGCTCGGGAGCCTTCCTGGAAGAGATCGCGGCCGAGAGCCCGATTCTGGAGATGGGTCCGGAGACCGCCGGACCCGATATGGGGATCCTCTTCACCCTGCCGTCACCCGTCCGCGAGGCGAGCGCAGCCTGGCTGGCCGGCACGGACGCGCTTTACCTGGAGTTCATCCACAGCGGGACGGTGCCGGCGGTCCCCGAAGGCGGCATGAATGCGTCGACGCTGAAGCCCGTTCACTTCGGTTTCGTGGACATGCGGACCCGCATGGTCCTCGCCCTGGACCGGCACCCCGCCTGGGAGCTCACGCACATTTCCCAAGGCCGGGTCCGGCTCCACCTTCCCCTTGTGAGTCCCGCCTTTGACCGGAGCCGGTACGGTCCGGCGAACAACCTGGCCATGGCGACGCTTCGGGCGAACGGCAGCGACACGGACATCGACATCCAGCTTCTCACCCGGATCGACCGAGTCCGGGTCTTCGGGACGGAGGACGGCGGCCGGCTGGTCGTCGACCTGTTCGAAGGTGAGCGGTTTGAGGAGCCGGTCCTCGAGGCCGAGGCTTCCGGCGCGGGGTCTGCGGCGGCCACGGGCCCGTCCCGGGCGCTTCCGGAGCGCAGCGGAACGACCGAAAGCGTCCGCGAGAGACCTGCAGCGCCCCCTGCAGAGATCCCGACAGCCACCGGCGGACCGCTCTTCCGGGGCCGGATCGCCTCCGGCGGCGGAACCGGAGATGCGGGCGTCGAGAGCCCGCCTCCCGTCTCCACCCCGACGGAACGGGAAGGCATCACAGAGGAAGACATCGTGCAGGAGCTGGCTCCGGACGAGGCCCTCTTGTACGGAGAAATCCGCCAGGCCTCTGAAAGCGGAAGCCACGACCGGACGGCCGATTTGTGCAGCCGTTTTCTGGACCTCTTTCCAGGTTCGCCCATGGTGGAGCGGGTTCTCTTCCTCAAAGGAGACGCGGAGTTCTCCCTGGTCCGGTTGGGAGATACGGACCGTTTCTCCGCCATGATGAAGACGTACCAGAACGCCGTTTCCGCGTTTCGACAGTCTCCCCGGGTCCCCCGGGCCTACCTGAACATGGGCAGGGCGAGCTCGCTGCTGGGAAACGACTACGCCTCCATCGGGTATCTGAACATTGTGCTGCACAGCGCCGATGACGCGGAAACCCTCGCCCGCGCTCAGCTGGAACGCGGCCGGATCTACCTCAAGGTGAACCGCCCCGACAAGGCGGTAGAGGATTTCAAGATGGTCCTGGAGAATCATCCGGACTCGCCCCTGGTGCGGGAGGCGCGCATGGACATCGCACGGTACTTCGAGGCCGTGGGGCTGCACGCGAAGGCGTGGGAGACGCTGAACGGGCTCTCCGAGGCACACCCGCGATTCTACCTGGACCATCCCGAGTTCCTGTTCCTTCGTGGAAAGAACGCGCTCTACCTGGAACGTTACGACCTGGCGAGGGAGTTCTTCTTCCGGGCCTTGAACATCGGGGGGCAGCCTGAAAGCGCCGACCTGATCCTCGCCCGGATCGGCGACACCTACCACCACGCATCCCTTCCGAGAGAGGCGGAGAGCTTCTACCGCGCCGTCATTCGCGAGTATCCGGACGGCGACGGGGCCTCCATCGCCCGGCTGCGCCTCGCCGGCTACGAGTCCGGATATCAGGCCTTCCACGAGCTTCGCCAGGACCACGCCGACAAGCCGGTCGGCGATCTTGCCGCACTCGAGATGGCACGGAAGTACTATGAAGAGAAGCAGTACACCAGGGCCCTCGAGGTGCTTCGGGAGCTCATGGGCAAGCCGTTTCAGAATGAAATGAAGATGGAGGCTCAGCGGCTCTTCTACCGCACGGCCGAGCAGGAGGCAAAACGCCTCCACAGGGAGGGACGCCCCGATGCGCTGGTGGAATTCTACCTGGCCCGGAAAGACCGTCTGCGCCGGAACATCGACCCGGAGGTTCTCCTCCTGGTCGGGCTTTCCATGGTCGACCTCGGGAAGCACCTGGAGGCCGCCCATCTCCTCGAATCCATCAAGCTGTACGACCTGAACCAGGTTTCCAAGGGCCGGAGAGCCGTCGCCCTGACCCGGAGCCTGCTCGCCGCGGGCGAAGAGGACCGGGCCCTGGCGCTCCTGGAAAAGAAAGCGGACCGGGCTCTTTTGCCCGCAGCCGACCGCCAGGAGCTGGACCTCATTCTCGCCGGCCTTTACGGAAACCGCGGACGCCCCGGGGAGGCGTATGAGCTTTACCAGGGGCTCGTGCGCGGTGAGCGTCTCCTTGCGGATCGGGATATTGCGTCCGTCCATCTGGAAATGGGGCGAATCGAGGGGGAAAGGGGGGAGCTCGAGCAGGCCCGGGCCTCCCTGAACCGCTGCATCGGCCTCTCCGGGCGCCTTCAGGAGGCCCGACCCATCCTCAGGCAGGCCTATGCCGAGCTGGGAACCGCCTACGCAAAGGACGGCCGTCACGTAAACGCGCTCGAGGCGTTCGAAAAGGCCCTCGAGGAAGGCTACACGCCGGGGGAAGAAGGGTACTGGGAGCTGCGGTTCCAGATGGCCCTGGCCTGTCTGGCCACAGGAGACTACGGCCGCGCGGAACCCCTCCTGGTGGAAATCTCAGAACAGGGCGACGGTCCGCTGCAGCAGCGGGTCCGCCTTCGACTGGGGGCACTCGACTTGGAGAAGCAGCTGCGGCGGTTGTCCAGCTGGTCGGATGGGAACTGAAAAAGATGCCTGAAGGCGACCACCACAACAACATCCTGTGGACTGCGGAGCGAATGTCGCTTCCCAAGGCGCTCTGGGACCGTATCGAAACCCTCGGGTATCGGGTCGTGATCGCCGAGGCCGGGGGCGGGCTCGTCGAGACCATCGAGCGGACGCGCCCCGGCATGTGGGTTGGACAGATCAATGGAGACCGGGACTCGGGGCTCGCCCTCCTTAGAGAGGTCCGGAGCGCATTTCCGGCCATGCCGGTGATCCTCGCCAGCGCCCGGCCGACCATCGAGGAAGCCACCGAGGCGATCCGCCTCGGCGCCACGGAGTACCTTCCGGAGAACGTCGACTCCGATCGTCTCTGGGCGGTTCTGGAAACCACGCTCAGCACGCCTGGGGCGCGGGCGCCTCTCGAGCCCCGGGGTTCGCTCCCCCGACGAAACACGGCCCGCAGGCCCCCCGTTGCCGTCCATCCCGAGATGATCCGGATCATCGACCTGGCCGCCCGGATCGCCCCCAGCCGGTCCACGGTCCTGATCCAGGGTGAAAGCGGTACCGGCAAGGAGGTGATCGCCCGGTTCATTCACGAGAGCGGCCATCGCAGTGCAGGCCCCTTTGTCGCCGTGAACTGCGCGGCCCTGCCGGAGAACCTCTTGGAGAGCGAGCTCTTCGGTCACGAGAAGGGCGCTTTCACCGGAGCGATCGGCCGCAAAAAGGGAAAGTTCGAGCTGGCCAACGGGGGAACCCTCCTTCTGGACGAAATCAGCGAGATGGCCGTGTCGGTCCAGGCCAAGCTCCTGCGCGTCCTTCAGGAGAGGGAGGTGGACCGTGTGGGCGGGCAGACGCCCGTGGCGGTGGATGTCCGCGTCATCGCCACGACAAACCGGGACCTGGAAAAGGACGTCCGGGAGGGCGCGTTCCGGCAGGATCTCTTTTACCGGCTGAACGTGGTCCCCCTGCATCTCCCCCCCCTGCGGAAGCGGCCGGACGACATCACCCGGCTCGCCGAGCAGTTCCTTCATGAAACCGCCTCCCTCAACGAGCTTCCGGCCAAGACCCTCTCGCCGGAAGCGGAAAGCCGGCTTCGGCAAATGCCCTGGCCCGGCAACGTCAGGGAGCTGGAAAACCTCATGGAGCGGGCCGTTCTCCTGGTGGACGGCGACTGCGTCCGTCCCGACGACCTGGATTTTCTGGCCGGGCTGGGCGGCAGCGAGGACGCCGCGGCCCGCGAAGAGACGGGGGAGAAGGTCCTGCCGCTCCGCGAGATGGAAAAACGGATGATCTACCGAGCACTGGACGACCATCAGGGCAACCGCACCCGGGCGTCCAAGGTCCTCGGCATCAGCGTCCGCACGCTGAGAAACAAGCTGAACGAGTACCGGAAGGAGGCCGGCGACACGACGGTCGCATGCAACGAAGCATGACGTTGTCAATTTCTTGACATACCTTCCCCGCCCGCAGGACCATGCCTCCTGATCGGCCCCGTCCAGCGACCCGAACCGCTCCCACCCGTCCCTGCAACATTTTCCTCCTCAGGGCCCGGGTCCGGAAGCATTCCATCGCACTCAGGGGATGTATGGTCCTGCGAAACACGGTGATCGGCCGGACGCCCCTTTTGGTATCGCTTTTGCAGGATGGAGGGGCAGAGAGCGTCCAAGGAGGCGAAGATGGAAATCGAGAGCATCCTGCGAAACCGGTTGATGGGACGAACCATGAAGGCCCTCGAGCAGGCCCTGGACTTCCGGGGGGCCAACCAGTCGGTCATCGCGGGCAACATGGCGAACATCGAGACCCCCGGCTTCACGCCGAAAAAGGCCACCTTCAACCAGGCGCTTCGGGACGCCGTGGACCGAAGCAAGACCTCTAGAGAAGAGAACGTGACCCTCCGAAAGACCCACGAAAAACATTTCCCGGTCTCGCCCGACTCCGACCGGGTGTACACCGTCGAGACCTACGGCACGGACAGCACCGGATCGAACCGGCTGAACCTGGACCGGGAAATGGCCAAGATGGCCAAGAACAACCTGCTCTATGAAGCTTCGGTCACCCTCCTGTCCAAGAAGTTCCAGGCCCTGAAAGACGCGATCGACGCGGGAAGGAGATAGTCCCATGGATCTTATTCGAACCATTGATCTGGCGGCCGGCGGGATGGTGGCGCAGCGGGCCAGGCTGAACGTCATCTCCACGAACCTGGCCAACGTGAACACGACGCGGACCGAGGAAGGGACCCCCTACCGGCGGAAGACCACCATTTTCCAGGCCACCCCGGCGACCCAGGGATTCGACGCACACCTTCAGGAGGCACTGGACAAAGAGCTGTACGGCGTCGAGGTCACCGATGTGGTTTCCGTGGAAGGCCCGTTCAAGCGGATCTTCGATCCGGCCCACCCGGACGCCGACCAGGAAGGGTACGTCTTCCTCCCGAACGTGAACCTGGTCGAGGAAATGGTGCTCATGCTGAACGCCAACCGGGCGTACGAAGCCAACGCCGCCGTTGTGAAGGCGGCCAAGGACATGGCGCTCAAGGCGCTGGAGATCGGCCGCTGATGACACTCCGGCCGGACAGCGAAGCGAGCAGGTGATCCCATGGACCCGATTCGAGACCTTCCGCAAGCTTTTCAGCAGATCCAGCCGGCGAACCGCACCGGGACGACTTCCCCTTCGAGCTTCCGGGACACACTGGAGGCCCTCTACAAGGAGGTTGACACGGAGCTCAAAGAGGCCGACCGGAAGGCGGCCGAGTTCGCCGTAGGCAAAAGCCAGAGCCTCCACGAGATCATGATCGCCTCCGAGAAGGCGGGGATCTCCTTCAAGCTCCTTGTCGAGATTCGGAACAAGCTGCTCGACGCATACCAGGAAATCATGAGGATGTCGTTCTAGCCGTTTCGGTCTGAGCCGGCGGAAAGCGCCGGACGCGACCGGGGCCAGCGACCGAGGATGTGTCATGGCGGAAGAAGGCGCCGGAAAAAACACATTTCAGCAGTTTTTCGACATCCTGCGGAACATGCCGCCGGCCCGCAGGGTCTCCCTCGCGGTGACCATGCTGCTGGTGGTGGGCGGTTTCGTCGCCCTGCTCCTCTGGACCAACCGGCCGAACTATCAGGTGCTCTTCTCCAATCTCGGCACGACGGATGCGGCGAAGATCACCGAAAAGCTCAAGGAGCAGCGGATACAGTTCGAGCTCAAGGAGGGAGGCAGCGCCGTTCTCGTACCGGAGGAGATGGTGTACCAGCTGCGGCTCGACCTGGCCACCGAGGGGCTTCCCCAGGGAAGCAACGTGGGGTTCGAGGTGTTCGACAACATCTCCTTCGGGACCACCGAGTTCGTGCAGAAGCTGAAGTTTCAGCAGGCGCTGCAAGGGGAGCTGGCCCGGACCATCACCCAGTTCGACACCGTCAGCCAGGCTCGGGTCCACATCGTCGCCGCCGGGGACAGCCTCTTTGCAGAGCCGGAAAAACCCGCGACCGCCTCCGTGGTCCTCCGGCTCGTCCCGGGCCGCGTTCTGGACCGCCGGGAGCTCCAGGGGATCGTGAACCTGGTGGCCTGCGCCGTGGAGGGGCTCAAGCCGGAAAACGTCACGCTCGTGGACATGGCCGGCGGGCTTCTGTCCAAGGGCCGGGAAGCCATGACCGCCGGCGGATTGAGCCGATCCCAGTTCGAGTATCAGCGAAGGCTGGAAAGCTCTCTCGAGAACCGCATTCAGACCATGCTCGAGCCCGTGGTCGGGGCCAACAATGTCGTGGCAAGGGTTGCGGCCGACGTGGACTTCCGGCAGGTGAGCATTTCGGAGGAGTCATTCGATCCGGACAGCTCGGTGGTTCGAAGCGAGCAGGTCCAGAAGGAGTCCTCCACCAACGGGCGGAACCTCCCCGGCGGCAGCCCGGACATGAAGTATCAGGTGGTCCAGCAACAGAGCACGGCCGGCGGCAGGGCCAGCCGGGGGTTCGAAAAGGAAAACTCGGTCATCAACTATGAAATCAACCGGGTGAATCGTCAGATCGTCAGCTCGGTCGGCGACACCAAGCGCCTCACGGCGGCCGTCGTCATCGACGGCCCTTACACCACAGCACCGGGACAGGACGGGGAGCCGACCCGGCAGTTCGCTCCCCGAAGCCGAAGGGAGATGAAGACCTTCGAAGAGATGGTCATGAAGGCCATCGGCTACGAAGAGCAGCGCGGGGACCAGGTGACTGTCTCCAACATCGCCTTCGCCATGCAGTCGGAGGAGGGCACCCAGGCCGGGTTTCAGGCAGAGCCCGCGTGGCTGTCTTATGTGAAGAAGTTGGCCAAGCCGGCCCTCAACCTGCTCCTCATCGCCCTGTTCTTCATCCTGGCCGTCCGTCCTTTCCGGAGATGGCTCAGCCAGGCCGGCCAGCAGCAGGTGCTCCTGCGACAAGGCTCGGAGGCCTCCCAGCTGGAGGGTGGAGGCGCCCCGGAGAAGGAGCAGCAAACCCAGCTCCTCGAGCTGACCAAGAAGAACCCGGAGATGGCG
>JAIPEI010000105.1 GCA_021737245.1 Deltaproteobacteria bacterium
CTCAATCTCGTTTTCTCTCTTGACAGGCAGGGATCATGGGGGTAAAACCGACTGAGTGCTCAGTCGGTTTTTGGGGGCGTGTGTCATGTCCAAAAAAGAAGCCATTCTCAGCGCCGCAACCGTCCTTTTTTCCACCAAAGGGTTCAAGGACGCCGGAATGTCGGAGATCTCCAAGATGACCGGCGCGGCCGAGGGCACCATCTTCTATCACTTCAAGAGCAAGGAAGACCTGTTCATCTCCATTCTCCAGCGGCTGAAAGAGGACATTGTTCGGGAGTTCGAGCAGTATCTCCAGGAAGCCGAGTTCGCCACCGGTCTGGAGATGCTGGAAGGCGTGGTCTCCTTTCACCTCTCGCTTTCAGGGCAGATGGACGATCGGTTCCTGCTCCTCCATCGGCACGACGCCTATGAGCTCGCGAGGGTCAACGCCGTTTGCAAGGAACAGCTGGAAGCCATCTACGAGTGTGTCATCGATGTCTACGAGCGGGCCGTCGCCCGGGGCCAGGAGGACGGCTCCATCGACGGCGTTCCGGCCAGGAAGACCGCCATGATCCTGTTTTCCATGGTGGACGGCCTGGCCCGGCTCAACACCTACGAACTCTACGACGCAGGGTCTTTGTACCATGAGCTTATCGAAGTCTGCCGAAGAATCGCCAAGAGTGGGTCCTAGAGGAAACCTGTTCCAGGGGCTGCTGACCGGGGTGTTTCCCTTCCTGGAGTGGTTCAAGGGGTACAGCCTGGAGAACCTGCGGATCGACGCGGTTTCCGGTTTGACCGTGGCGCTGGTTCTGATTCCGCAGTCCATGGCCTACGCGCAGCTGGCGGGGCTGCCTCCCTACTACGGGCTCTACGCCTCCTTTCTTCCGCCCATGATGGCGGCGCTCTTCGGGTCGAGCCGGCAGCTGGCGACAGGCCCGGTGGCCGTGGTGTCCCTCATGACCTCGGCGTCCCTGGAGCCCCTGGCCACTGCGGGGAGCGAGGGTTACATCGCATACGCCATTATGCTGGCGCTGATGGTGGGGGTCTTCCAGTTCTCCCTGGGAATCCTGCGACTCGGTGTGGTGGTCAACTTCCTTTCCCACCCCGTTGTCAACGGGTTCACCAACGCAGCGGCCATCATCATCGCATCCTCGCAACTGTCCAAGATGTTCGGCGTTCACGTGGACAAGGCGTCCCACCACTACGAGACGATCATCCGGGTGATCGAGTCGGCCGTCCACTACACCCACTGGCCCACGCTGTTCATGGGGGCCCTGGCCTTCGCCGTCATGTACGGCCTGCGCTGGATCTCTCCCAAGATTCCCAATGTCCTCGTGGCCGTGACGGTGACCACCTTGATCTCCTGGGCCACGGGCTTTCAGCACAACGCCAGGGTGGAGCTGGGGGCCATCCAGTCGCCCGAGGCCCGGCAGCTGATTCAGAGCTTCAACGAGACCGTCCGGAAGATTCCGGAGCTTTCCGAGCAGCGATCCCGGGCATACAGTACACTGGAGGAGGCGGGCCACGGGGACCGCCTCGGCGTGGAACAGCTGAAGGCCGAGCACGACGCCAGCATCCTCACCCTGGAGATCAAGCACCTCAAGGAGGACGCCCACCGGTATCGGGAGCGGATCCGAAACCTCCTGTTCCGCGGCGTGGAAGGGCCGGAAGGAGAAATGTTCTTCTATCCCGAGGAGAATCTGCCGGGGGGCGTATCGCACGACGGCCGGGTCTGGCGGGTACGGGTGGGAAATCAGCCACTGTCGGAGGAGTCCCTGACCCTGACGGGCGGAGGAGACGTCGTCGGGGCCATCCCCAGCGGGCTGCCGTCTCTCAGCGTACCGCGAATCGATCTCGGGCTGATTCTCCACCTCTTTCCCTTCGCCGCCATCATCTCCCTTCTGGGCTTCATGGAGGCGATCTCCATTGCCAAGGCCATGGCCGCCAAGACGGGCCAAAGGCTCGATCCCAACCGGGAGCTGATCGGCCAGGGGCTCGCCAACATCTGCGGGGCCATGGGGAAGAGCTACCCGACCTCGGGCTCCTTCTCGAGGTCCGCCGTGAACCTCCAGGCCGGCGCGGTGTCGGGCCTCTCCAGCGTGTTCACGAGCCTCGCGGTGGTGATCGTCCTGATCTTTTTCACGCCTCTGCTCTACCATCTGCCGCAGTCGGTCCTGGCTGCCGTGATCATGATGGCCGTCATCGGGCTCATCAATGTCTCCGGCTTTGTGCATGCGTGGAAGGCCCAGTGGTATGACGGCGCCATCGCCATCATTTCCTTTGTGGCCACCCTCGGTTTTGCACCCCACCTGGACCGGGGCATCATGATCGGTGTCGTCCTGTCCCTGGGCGTGTTCGTCTACAAGAGCATGAGGCCGAAGGTGGCTTCCCTGGCCCGCTTCGAGGACATGTCGTTCCGGTGCGCCTCTACGCACCGGCTCCAGGAATGCCGTTTCGTGGCCCTGGTGCGGTTCGAGGGCTCCCTGTTTTTCGCCAACGCAAGCTACCTGGAGGACAAGATCAATGAGCTGATGCGGCGAAAGCGGGAGCTGAAGCACATCGTCATCGTGGCGAACGGGATCAACGACATTGATGCATCCGGTGAAGAGGTCCTTTCCCTGATCGTGGACACCGTTCGGAGTGCGGGAATCGACATCTCGATGAGCGGGGTGAACGAGTCGGTCATGAGGGTGCTGGAGAGAACGCACTTCACGGAAAAGATCGGGCGGGATCACCTCCATCCCACCATGGAGAAGGCCGTGGACGCCGTCCACGAACAAACACACGGGACGGACGCGGAAGAGTTCTGCCCGCTCGTCAACGTGTGCCGAATCGCCTGAGTGCTAGAGAGTGCCCATATAAACGAACTTTGGGCATGGCTGCGTTTCCAATTCAGAAAGGAGGATTTTTTGTCAAGATCGAGGAGATCAAGAGGTGACACGGAGGCGTACTGGAGTATGCCGCACAAGGAACCTCGATGATCGACGATGAGATTGGCAAAAAAGACCCTTTCTGGATGGAAACTAGAGAAGAGGGGGCCGAAATGTCAGTGATCAGCATGTTCAGCGGGACGTTTTGCCGCGAGGAGGAGATCGTCACCGCCCTCCGGGAGAAAACCCGGAAGCCCCTGTTTTCGGACACGGACGCCGTGGCCGAGGCGGGGAGGCTCTCCGGCATGTCGGAGGGCAAGATCGAACGCGCCTTCACCGCAAAGACGTCCGTCTTCAACCGGTTCACACACGAACGCGAGCGATCCATCGCCCACCTCAAGCTGGCGCTCGCGGAGCGATTGTCAGCGGACGATCCCATCGTGAAGGGCTTCGTCGCGCATCTCATTCCGGAGGAGCTGAATCACGTGCTCCGGATCTGTCTTATCGCGGACATGTCCTCGCGCCTGAAAGTCGCCTTTGACACGCACAAGATGGCTGAAAACGAGGCGGTCCGGCTGATCCACAAGCAGGACGAGGACCGCGCCGCCTGGGTCATGGGGCTTCGCGACACACGGGATCCCTGGGACCTCCGCCTTTATGATATGCTGATTCCGACGGACAAGAAGGACTCGAAGGAGATCATCGATCTCATCGAGGAGCAGTTGGGCCGGGATGTGGTGAAGCCCACGGAGCGGTCCCGAAAGGCGGTGGACGACTTTCTCCTGTCCGCCCGCGTGGAAGTGGTCCTCGTAGAGGAAGGACACAATGTGGGGGTCAAGGCCGGAGACGGGGAGGTGACGCTCACCATCAACAAGCACGTGCTCATGCTGTCCCGGCTGGAAGAGGAGCTCAAGCAGATCGCCGGGAAGGTCGAGGGGGTGAACAACGTGAAGACAAAAGTGGGCCCCGGCTTTCACCAGGCCGATATCTACCGCAAGTACGACTTCGAAACACCGTCCAAGGTCCTCCTGGTGGACGACGAGCGGGAGTTCGTGCAGACCCTCTCCGAGCGGCTGCTCATGCGGGAGATGGGCTCCGCCGTGGCCTATGACGGAGAGTCCGCACTCGAGCTGATCCGGGAGGACGAGCCCGAGGTGATGATCCTGGACCTCCGGATGCCGGGCATCGACGGCATCGAGGTGCTGCGGCGGGTCAAGCAGACCAACCCGGACATCGAGGTCATCATCCTGACCGGCCACGGTTCCGAGGCGGACAGGACCACCTGCATGGAGCTGGGAGCCTTCGCTTATCTTCAGAAGCCGGTGGACATCGACCTGCTGAGCGAAACCATCCGCAAGGCCAACGAAAAGATTCTCAGCAGGAAAACAGGCTAGTGCCCAAATAAAGGAACTTTGGGCATTGCTGAGTTTCCAATTCAAAATACCCTTCCAGTGCGGGTTTTCGGATGAACCTCTGGAGAATCATCAAGCCGCCTTTCTGGGATCGGGGAGAGGCGGCGCCCGGGACATCGCACCATCAGTTCGATTACCGGCGCATCTGGAAGCTCGCCGTGATTCTCACGGGCGGCGTTTCCCTGCTGCCGCTCATCGTGATCACGGTGGTGAACTACACGGCCATGCAGCGTGCCATCGAGTCCGAGTTCCAGCTCAGAGCCGTGAGAATCGTCTCCAACAACCGAAGGGCGATCTCGTTCTTTCTGACGGAGCGGAAAGCCGCGCTCGATTTCATCGTCCACGACAACAGCCTGGAGGACCTGAAGAACCCGGAACGGCTGGCGAACATACTGGCGGACCTGGGACGGAGCTTCGGCGGGGGGTTCGTCGATCTGGGCGTGATCGACGCATCGGGGCACCAGGTGAACTACGTGGGGCCTTACCGTCTGGAAGGGAAGGACTACAGCGGCCAGGAGTGGTTCGAGCAGGTGGCCGAGTACGGTGTTCACGTGAGCGACGTGTTCCTGGGGTTCAGAAAGGTTCCTCACATGGTGATCGCCGTCAAAGGCGGCACCGACGTCGATTCATTTTATGTCCTACGGGCCGCGCTGAGCATCCGGCCCTTCGAGAGCCTGCTCTCGAACCTGGAGCTCAGCGGAGAAGGAGATGCATTCCTGATCAACAGGGAGGGGGTTCTGCAGACGCCCTCCCGTCACTATGGAGACGTGCTGGGAGAGCTCCCGCTCCCGCTTCCGAAGTACACGCCGCAGACCCAGCTCATGGAGGAGCGCAATGCGGCCGGGGAGGAGCTTCTCATCGGCTACCGCTACATCGAGGAAGGACCCTTTATTCTCATGGTCGTCAAGAAGAAGAAAGAGCTGATGAAACCCTGGGACAGGGTCCGGCTCGAGCTGATCGTCTTTCTCCTCGTCAGCGCCACCGTCATCCTGACGGTCATCCTCGGGATGTCCACCTACATGGTCCGCCGGATCCAGGTCGCGGACGAGAAACGCGTCGCCACGCTTCACCAGGTCGAGTATGCGAACAAAATGGCTTCCATCGGCCGCCTGGCCGCAAGCGTAGCCCATGAGATCAACAATCCGCTGGCCGTGATCAACGAGAAGGCGGGCCTGCTTCAGGATCTGTTCAAGCTGAAGAAGCAGTATGAGCATGACGAGCGCCTTCTCGGCCTGGTGGACTCGGTCGTGGCCTCGGTGGATCGGGCGGGCACCATCACCAAGCGGCTGTTGAACTTCGCGCGCAACCTGGAGGCTGAAGTAGAAGAGGTCCGGATCGAGGAGGTTATCGAGCAGGTGCTCGGATTCATCGGGAAAGAGGCCGAGCTGAGAGACATCGATATCCGCCTGGAGGTCCCCGAGGATTTTCCTCCCTTCGAATGCGACCGGGGCAAGCTGCAGCAGATCTTCCTGAACATCATCAACAACGCCTTTGCCGCGGTAGAGGACGGTGGACATTTGAACATCCGCGTGGAGAAGAAGAAACCCGATTTCGTGGTCGCGATCTTCGAGGACGACGGCTGCGGGATCCCGGAGGAGGATCTCGCCCGCATCTTCGAGCCTTTCTACTCCACCAAGACCGGCCAGGGGGGCACGGGGCTGGGCCTGTCCATTACCTACGGTCTGGTGCAGGAGATCGGCGGCCACATTCAGGTGAAGAGCCAGGTGGGAAAAGGAACCCGGTTCAAGGTGTACATCCCCACACGTGCTGTCGGGAAGGAGGAGCGGGTCTGATGAGGGTCTTGCTTGTGGACGATGAGGCGGAGCTGGTGGAGGCGCTGGCGGAGCGCCTGTCCCTGAGGGGCATCGATGCGGACTGGGCCGTCACCAGCAAGGATGCACTCGGCAAACTGGACACGCAGGAGTATGACGTCGCTCTGCTCGATGTAAAGATGCCGAAGCTCAGCGGGATTGAGCTCAAAAGAGAGATGGAGAAGAGGGCGCCCGGTATGAAGTTCATCTTCCTGACCGGGCACGGGTCCGAGGCGGATTTCAGGGCGGGAACCGCAGAGGCGGGCGTTGACTACTACCTGGTCAAACCCGTCGGGATCGACGAGCTCTTGAAAAAAATGAAAGAAATCGTGGGGGAAGGAGGAGATCGTCATGGGTGAGGCACTCGAGACATTGAGCGAGGAAGGATTTCAGTTCTTCGGCAAGGTGACAGCCTCCGTGACCCACGAGATCAAGAATGCGCTCGCGGTCATCCGGGAGAATGCGGGTCTGATGGAAGACCTGATTTCCATGGGGGAGAGGAAAGGCGGTCTGGATCCGGCACGCATTCAGGCCCTTGCCGGAAAGATCGGAAAGCAGGCCATGAAGGCCGACGGCATCGTTCAAAACATGAACCGGTTCGCCCACAGCATGGACGAGCCCGTCGCGGAGCTGGACCTGGGCGACACCCTGAGGCTTCTAGCGGCCCTTTCCGGGAGGATCGCGGCGATGCACGGGGTCGTCTTCGAGACCCGGGTTCCGGATGCGCCCGTTCGGTTGAAAACCAACCCCTTCTTCATGGAGACCCTACTGTGGGGCTGCCTGGAGTTCGCCATGGTCGCGGCGGGTCCTGAAAAACGGCTGGCACTCGTCCTGGAGGAGGTGGAGACAGGAGCACGAATACGAGTCACCGGGGTCCGGGTGGCGGAGGAGGTGGAAGGCCCGGAATTTCCACCGGAGCGTCACAATGACCTCCACCGCGTCCTCGGGGCGGAGGTTCGACTCGCGCCCTCACGGGATGAGATCATCATAGAGCTGCCGAAGGTCGCTTGTCTCTAAGGTGATTTTTTCCCGTCATGAAAGGAAAGGAGTAAGGGAAAATGAAAACCAGAGTCTTGATCGTGGACGATGAACAGGAGTTCGTGGAGGCCCTGTCGGAGCGTCTTTCCCTGCGGGACTACGATGTGACCACCTCCTCGAGCGGCAGGGACGCTGCGGAGAATGTGGCGCAGTACAACTACGACGTCGTTGTCCTGGACGTGCTCATGCCGGACATGGACGGCGTCGAGACCCTGAAGCGGATCAAGGGAGCCAAGCCCCTGACCGAGGTCATCATGCTCACCGGGCACGCCACGGTGGAAACGGCCATCGAGGGCATGAAGCTGGGGGCTTACGACTACCTCATGAAGCCCTGCAAGGACGACGAGCTGTTCGACAAGATCGACAAGGCGAGCGCCAAGAAGGCGGAGCATGAGGAACGCATTCGAGAGGCCAAGGTCAAGGAGATCGTGTCTTCGCCACGGTCCGTCCTGAGCTCCTAGATCCGGACGGTTCAATCCCGGCCCTGTGCCGGTTCAGACAAAGGAAACATATGACGCTTGCAGACGAGGCGCTGAGGACGCTGCTCGAGGGAAACGAGCGGTTCGCTGAAACGGAATCCACCCATCCACGGCTCACACTGGATCGACGCAGGCAACTCCTGGGAGGCCAGCGGCCCTTTGCGGTGGTCCTGGGGTGCTCCGACTCCCGTGTGCCGCCCGAGCTGCTGTTCGACCAGGGGCTGGGGGATCTGTTCGTCGTGCGGACAGCCGGCCACGTACTGGGAAGGGCCGCCCTGGAGAGCATCGAGTACGCCGTGTCCCATCTGGGGACCCCGCTGGTGCTGGTCCTGGCCCACTCCGACTGCGGTGCGGTGGCAGCGACCGTGGCCGCACGCAACACGGCACCCGGAGAGATGTCCTGTCTCGTCTCCGAGATCCTGCCGGCGGTGGAGGAGGCCTCCGCGCTCACGGGAGACCTGGTGAACAACGCCTCGAAGATCCACGCCCGGCGGACGGTGGATCTCCTCCGTTCGGAATCCTTTGCGCTGAAAGAGATGGAGCGTTCCGGCCGGGGTGCGGCCGTACCCGCCTTCTATGACCTGGAAACCGGCCGGGTGGAGATCCTGACGGGCTAGCACGGATCTTGGGCGAAGATCCATCGTATCAAGCTGAGAGATTTCGAGTCTGGGGCGCATTTCACCGGGAACGGCCGGACCGCGACCGCAGCTCCGGCGGCATGATGAACACCCGCCTCATCCCCTCCTCGAGGGCCACGGCCTGCTCGGGACAGAAACGGGAGCAGATCCCGCATCCGAAGCAGGCGTTCTCGTCGACCTCCGCCACCCCTTCGTCGCTCAACGCAACGGCCTCGGTCGGGCACCGTTCCTCACAAACCCCACAGCCGCTGCAGGCCTCCGGATCGATGACTGCGAGATGAAAGGTGGAGTTGATGAGGGGCAGCGTGCCGCTCCGCCACAATCGGATCGTGTCGCAGCAGTCCTTGCAGCAGTTGCAGATGCTCGTCTCCGGGCTGGCCTCGCGGGAGTGTGGATGGAAAGCCTTGTGTACCAGCCCCGCCTGTTCGGCCTCCTGCATGATGCCCAGCGCCTCCTCCCGGGAAACCTTCCTGGCAAACCCCTGTGCCACGGTGTGGCGTGCGGATTTTCCGAAGGTGAAGCAGTTCAGGGTGGGCGCGCCGGTGCTGCACGGGTCGCCCAGCAGGCTGCGCCGCTGGCGGCAGAAGCAGTGACCCACGGCGATATCGTCGAACTTATCGATGATCTCCTCCACGCTCTGGCTGGGCAGGACATACTCGTCGAACGATTCCAGCTTCCTGTCGATCTTGAGGATCCGCGTCGGCTTTCCATCCTCTGAGGTCCGGGTGGGAACGGTTCGGTCCGTGGCCGGGGCCTTCTCGAGCAGGGGGTAGAGGGTGTCGTAGCTGCCCTGGATGCGGTCGCGAAGCTCGTCCAGCAGCTTTTCAAACAGCAGCGCCAGCTCTTTCTCCTCCCGGCTGCCGCTCAGCTCTCCCATGAACCTGTACTCCATCAGGCCGACCAGCATCAGCGGCAGAAGGCGGTAGACCATCACCCCCGCCGAGCTCGGCTGGTTGAAAAGCAGGCCCTTGCGGGCGAGGCTCGCCGCCGCCGACTCGATGCGGTCCTGCGGAAGCCCGGTTGTTTCAACCAGCTGATCGAGGGTCTGGGATGACTTTTCGCGAAACGCTTCGATCAGGTCCAGCTCCCTCTCGTTGTCACCGACAACGGAGGAGACGATGGCCCTGGCCGTTTCACTGACGGGAAACTGGATCATCCCCTGCTTGCAGACCACCTCGGCCGCCTTGCTCACCTTTTCTTCCATCATGATTGGGGTCATGTTTTCGCTCCTTTACCGGCCTCCCCCAGCGCATCGAGCAGCCTGGCATGGATCCCGTGGAAGGCCCCGTTGGACATGACCAGGACGACGTGTCCCGGTCCGAGGCGGCGGAGGAGGGCGTCGAGAAGGGCCTCCGTGGTCTCTGCGTAAACGGCGTCGAGCCCCCGCCTCC
>JAIPEI010000106.1 GCA_021737245.1 Deltaproteobacteria bacterium
CTCCTTCAGCCGGACCTTGAGGTGCTCGGCCTTGTCGTAGTTGAGCCGTGCCAGCTCCCGGAGGCCGCTGCCTCCGAGTCCGGCCAGGTATATGGCCGCGGCCAGGGCACAGAGGCTGTTGTTGGTGCAGATGTTCGATGTGGCCTTCTCGCGCCGGATGTGCTGCTCCCGGGTCGCCAGGGTGAGCACGAAGCCCCGCCGTCCTTCCTGGTCCACGGTTTTGCCCACCAGCCGGCCGGGGACGCTCCGGACGTACTTTTGACGCGTGGCGAAAAGCCCCAGCAGTGGTCCGCCGAAGGACTGGGGGATGCCGAAGCTCTGGCCCTCCCCGCACGCGATGTCCGCACCCTGGCCGCCCGGGGACCGGAACAGCCCGAAAGCGAGCGGCTCGGAGAAGGCGGATACCAGGAGCCCGCCCGCCTCGTGAATCCGATCCGCCGCCCCCCGGACATCCTCCAGGCAGCCGAACACGTTCGGGGACTGCAGGGCCACGGCGGCAAAATCCGTATCCGGGCCCAGGGAGGAAAGGTCCGTGACCCCTTCGTCGAGAAAGGGGAGCTCCACCAGCTCGTACCCGGTGGGCGCAAGGTAGGTCCCAACCACCTGCCGGTAGTGGGGATGCACCGCGCGGGAGACGGCCACCCGCTTCTTCCGGGTCACACGAACGGCCATGAGGAGCGCCTCGGCCAGAGAGGAGGCGCCGTCGTACAGAGACGCGTTGGCCACATCCATGCCCAGCAACCGGGCGATCATGGTCTGGTACTCGTAGATCGCCTGAAGCGTTCCCTGGGTCATCTCCGGCTGATACGGGGTGTAGGCGGTGTAGAACTCCGACCGTTGAAGCAGGGCCCGGACCGTCGCCGGCACGTAATGCTCGTAGCTGCCGGCCCCCACAAAGGACAGACACGCGTCCGCCGACGCCGTGGAGCCGGCCAGGCCGGCCATGTGCCGGGACAGATCCCACTCGGTCATGGCCGGCGGAAGGTCCATGGCGGCTCCCCTGCGGCACTCGGGGGGAACGGCGGTGAAGAGGTCCTCCAGGGAGCCCGCCCCCGCCGTCTCCAGCATGGAGGCGATCTCCTCGGGGGTGTGCGGGAGATATCGCATGGCTTATTCCTGTTCTTTCAGGTTTTCGAGGTAAGCATCGCGACCCAGCAGACCGTCCGCCTCGGAAGGGTCTGCGGGTGTCAGCTCCAGCATCCAGCCCTGTCCGTAGGGATCCTTGTTCACGAGCTCAGGGGCGTCGGCCAGCGCTTCATTGACCGCCGTGATCTCGCCCCCCACGGGCAAATAGACCTCGGCCACGGCCTTGACCGACTCCACCGTCCCGAACTCCTGTCCCTTTTCGAACCGGTCCCCCACCCCGGGCAGCTCCACGAAGACGATGTCTCCCAGCTGGCTCTGGGCATAGTCGCTGATTCCGATGCGGACCTTGTCCCCATCGACCTTGGCCCACTCGTGGCTCTCGCTGTAGCGGAGATCTTCCGGCAGCACGAGTTCATGAATCTCTTTCATCAGCTTTCCTCCTCTTGCTGTGCCGCGCGAACAACGGCGGAAACAGGACGGCCTCGATCTCCGTGCCCAATACCGGCACGGATGCGAACAGCCGAAAAGCGGGCTCAGAGCACGTAGGGTACCCTGATGTTGTATCCCTTGTACACCACAAAGGTCTCAACGGACTGCACCTCTTGAATGCGGCTGACCTCCTGGGTGTAAAACTCCAGCAGGCCGAACTGATCGTGGAGCAGGACCTGCAGGAACAGGTCGTAGCGTCCCGTCACCACGCTGACCGACACCACCCCCCTCAGGCGGCTGAACTCCTCCCCTTTCTTCACCAGCTCCATGGTGCCGAGCTTGACCCCGATGAGCACCAGCCTGTGACCGGGGATGCCTTCGGGATCCACGAGACCGGAGATCTCCAGGAGCCCCTCCCGCTCCAGCCCGGCCACCCGGCTCCGCACCGTGTTCTCGGAAACGCCGACGGCCTCGGCGATGCGGCGAAAGGATCTCCTGCCGTCCCTAAGGTGCTTGATGAGGGCGATGCTGGTCTGGTCGATCTTCACGGGCGGTCCCCCAAAGGGTTGGCACCTCCAACCTGCGGTGTTGCCCTGCCTGATACATCATATTTGATCGATCTGTCAATAACATTTTCCTTTTCTTCTGATTTGATCAATTGCGTTTTTGTTTTTTCTTGAAATCATCGGCGTGAGATGTTAAAGATGTGCCCATCCATAAAGAAACTTTCAGGCATGGCTGAGTTTCCAATTCAGAAAGGAGGATTTTTTGTCAAGATCAAGGAGATCAAGCACAAGGAACCTCGCTGATCGACGATGAGATTGGCAAAAAAGACCCTTTCCGGATGGAAACTAAAGATACCGGCATCGTACGAAACCGGGCCGCCGGGGCCGAAGAACGCATTCAGCGGGAACGGGAGCGGAGGCGGACCGAAATCGGCTCGGCCCTGCACCCCGAGAACGAGAGGAAGAGACCATGACAGACATCCTGCGAACGCCGCTCCATGATCGACACACCGCCCTGGGGGCCAAGATGGTGGAGTTCGGGGGCTGGGACATGCCCATCATGTACCCGGCCGGAATCGTGGATGAGCACCTGAGGACGCGCAAGGCCGCCGGCCTGTTCGACGTGTCTCACATGGGACGGTTCATGGTCCGGGGGCCGGGCCGGACCGCCTTTCTCCAGCACGTGCTCACCAACAACGCCGAGGCCCTGGACGGGTCCGAGAACGGAGCCCAGTACACCTTCATCCCCAACGAGACGGGGGGCGCGCTGGACGACGCCTACCTGTACCGGTTCGAGGACGACGCGTTCCTCCTGGTAGTGAACGCCTCCAACCGGGACAAGGACTGGGAGTACCTGCAGTCCGCCGCCTCCGCATTCGACGGGGTCGATCTCGAGGACCGGACCTTCGATATCGCTATGCTGGCCCTTCAGGGGCCTCTTTCGAGGGAGATCCTGGCGCCAGTGGTCGACGGAGGTGCCCTGCCCGAGCCCATGCGCAACGCCGTCGGATCGGCGACGATCCAGGGACATGCCGTGCAGGCGGCCCGGACCGGTTACACCGGAGAGCCCGTCTGCTTCGAGCTGTTCCTGCCCTCCGGGGCGGCCCCGGCCGTCTGGGACCTCCTCCTGGAGCGCGGCGCTTCTCCCGTGGGTCTGGGCGCGCGGGACACCCTCCGCCTCGAGGCGGGCCTTCCCCTTTACGGGCACGAGCTCGGCACCGACCCGGAAGGAAGGGAGATCCCGATCATGGCCTGCCCCCTGGCCCGCTTCGCCGTGAGCTTCAGCCCGCGCAAGGGGGACTTCGTGGGGAGAGAGGCCCTCCTCCGCCAGTTCAAGGCGCGCGGCCGCATCCTGGCCAGGGACTACTCCCGCATCGCCGACCTCCCCCGCATCGTGCGTCCCCTGGCCGTGACCGGGCGGGGCGTGGCCCGCGAAGGGGCCCGGGTCTTCCGGGAAGGCGCCCACGTGGGCTGGGTGACCAGCGGAACCATGGTGCCCTACTGGAAGGTGAAAGGAGACGGCCTCGAGTCGGCCCAACTCGACGAGCATGCGCTGCGCGGGCTGGGCCTGGCCTACATCGATGCGGATATCCTGAACGACGACCAGGTGAGCGTCGAGGTCCGGGGCCGGTCCATCGAGGCGCGGGTGGTGCCGTATCATCTTCGAAACGACGCACCCCCGTATGCCCGGCCCATCGTTGCAGGCGCGGAGCCGCTTGAATCTCCTCCGGCGGCGACCACGGCGCGTAAGCTCCTGGAGGACGCCATCGAGAACACGATCTGGCGTCAGAGGGACTGCATCAACCTGATCCCCTCCGAGATGACCGCCTCCCCCATGGTCCGGCTCCTCTCCATCATGGACCCGTCGTTTCGCTACGCCGAGCACCGCAGGGTCCGCGCCTTCTACGACACGGAGGTGTTCTACTACCAGGGCACGGAGTTCATCGCCCGTGTCGAACGGCTCCTGGAGCAGGAGCTGACCGCCTATCTCGGATGCAGCGAGGTGGAGACCCGGCTTATCAGCGGGCAGATGGCGAACACCGCCGTGTTCAGCGCCATGATGCAGTACCTGAACCGGGACGACCCCAAGCGGGAGCCCCGCCGCATCGCTCCGGTCATGAACCATCATATCGCCAAGGGAGGCCACCTGAGCTCCCAGCCCATGGGGGCGCTCCGCGACTTCGTGGCGCGGAACCCCAAGACCGAACGTCCCGCGGTCGTTCCGTTCCCCGTCCTGCCCGGCAACCCTTATCGCGTGGACGTCCGGGCCGCCCTTGAGCGCATAGAAGAAATGCGCCCCCGGCTCATCATCTTCGGGAAAAGCATGGTCCTGTGCCGGGAGCCCGTAGAGGCGATCCGGAGGTTCCTCGACGAGAGCGACATCGATGCGGTGGTGATGTACGATATGGCCCACGTTCTCGGGCTCGTGGGGCCCCACTTCCAGGAGCCCTTTCTGGAAGGAGCCGACCTGGTCACCGGCTCGACCCACAAGACCTTTTTCGGCACGCAGCGGGGCATCGCGGCGACCCGCCTGCAGGAAGAGGAGGAGCGTTACGCACTGTGGGAATCCGTGGTCACCCGAACCTTTCCCGGCTCGGTCTCCAACCACCATTTGGGCACGCTGCTGGGTCTCCTCATGGCCACCTGCGAGATGAACCGGTTCAAGGACGAGTACCAGCCCCGTGTAATCGCCAACGCCCGGGCCTTTGCGCGGGCTCTGAACGACTGCGGTCTGGACGTGGCTGGAGACCCGGATGAGGGCTTCACGGAAACCCACCAGGTGGTGGTCCACGTGGGGTACGGAAAAGGCCCCGAAGCCGCGTCCGCCCTGGAAGGCAACAACATCATCTGCAACTACCAGGCGACCCCGGAGGAGGAAGGCTTCACCGCCTCGGGCGCACTTCGCATGGGCGTTGCCGAGATGACCCGGTTCGGCATGAGCGAACCGGACTTCCAGGAGCTGGCCGAGCTGATCCGCGACGTTCTGGCGAAGGACAAGGACGTCCGTGACCGGGTGCGTGGGCTGCGGAGACGACACACCGAGCTGAAGTACTGCTTTCGGGGAGATGAGTTCGACCCCTTGATGGAGAAGCTGCACGACCTGGTCCGGTCCGAGTAGCACCCTTTCGAGATCCGCGTCCTCTTCGAGCTCCGGTTTCGTTCAGGGGGAGGGGCAAATGTACGCCATTGAGGCCGGTGACCTGATCATGCACCTGGAAGTCGTCCGGGTCGAAACGCTTCGCGAGCACGAAGAGACCCTTCGGCACGTGGCCGACACCCTTGCACTCGAGTTCAAGAACTGGGCCCATCTCCACAACCCGATCATCGTCGATCAAAACCACATCGTCCTGGACGGCAACCACCGCACCTTCGTGTTCAAGCGGCTGGGGTTTCGAACCATCCCGGTCTGCAAGATCGATTACTACAGTGAGCACGTGGGGCTTCGCTACTGGTTTCGGCTGCTGAAGGGCGTCCGCGGCCTGGAAGGGCTCAGCAGGGTCGTAGAGGAGATGGAAGGAAGCCTCGAGCTTGTCACCGACCGCCCGAGCCTCGCCGCACGGCTCGAGCAGAACCCCCTTTTCATGGGCGTGGAGTTGGGGGAGACCCGGGCCGTCCTCCGGTTTCCCGTGGAGCGGGTCTACGACGGGGTCGCGGCCTACGAGGCCCTGGAGCGGATGCAGAAGCGGATGGTGCGCGAGGGGGCGGAGCTGGAGTACGTTCCCTGTCAAACCCTGGCCGGCAAAGCCTCCTGCGAAAAGCCCGATGAAAACACGCTCGCGATCTGGACACCTCACATCACAAAAGATATGGTGGTCCAGGCGGCAAGCTGCGGGAAGGTGTTCGCACCCAAAGCGACCCGCCACCTGGTGGCGGCCCGGCCCATCAACGTGAACGTGCCGGTCCGCTGGTTCCGGGAGGATGCCTCGCTGGAGGAGATGAACGAGCGGTTCGCGGCCTTCCTCAGGAACAAGCAGATCCGGCGCTTCGGACCGGGACAGGTGATCAACGGGCGATATTACGGCGAGGAGATCTTCGTGTTCTACGACAGAAAGACCTCCAGGCCGGATCAACAGTGAGAGGGGGTGCAGGTATGCCCGAGCTCAAACAGATCATGAGCTTTTCGGCCATTGGGCTGGACTCGCCCGGGCTCGTCTCCAAGATCACCAATCGTGTCCTGGATCTGGGCGGCAACATCCTGGACGTGGAGGAGAGCTGCCGGAAAGGGCTTTTCTCCATTTTTCTCGCGATCGACTTCGCCGCCTCATCCCGGTCTACGGAGGAAATCCGGGATTCGCTGAGGCGGATCGAGGAGGAGACCGGACTCAAGGTGATCCTCAGGGTGTGCGACGAAAACGTGGTCGCCCGCCCGGAGGCCGCTGATCACGTTCTGGTGACCGTTCTCGGCAAGGATCGACCCGGGATCATCGCCGAGGTCTCGTCCCTGCTTCATCGCTTCAACGCGAACATCGAGAGCTGCCGCATGATCGCACGCGGCCCATTTTTCTCCATGGAAATGGCGATCGCTGTCCAGGACGTGCACTCCGAGACCTTTTCTTCCAGGGTCGAAGCCCTGAAGGACATGAAAGAGAACCTGAAAAGCCTATGCGCCCGCCTGAACCAGAGCGTGGTCATACAGAGCGAGAGATCCTACCGGCAGCCCAAGAAGATCGTGGTGTTCGACGTGGAGTCCTGCCTGATCGAGGAAGCCTCGGTCCGGCGGTTTCTGGATGCGGTCAACCAGCGCATCGCCCCGTTCGGAAAACGGATCGCGCCGCACCTTCAGGCGGAGCCGGGCGGCTGGGCCCGGACCCTGGTCGATCAGGTCGATGCCTTCCACGGCGTGCCGGTGCAGGAGCTCGAAGCCGCGGGCCGTTCCCTGGAGCTCCATGCAGGGGCTGTGGAGCTTCTCCGCATCCTCAAGACCATGGGGTACAAGGTGGCCCTCCTCTCTACGGGGCTGGACTGCTTTCTGAAGCGGATCTACGAGGCCGAAGGGGCGGATTACGCATTCTGCAACACCCTCCAGAAAGACGAAGCGGGAAACGCCACCGGAGACCTCGAGGAGCCGGTTCTGACCGCATCCACCAAGAACGAGATCCTGGAGTTCATCATGAACGTCGAGGATATCAGCCGGGACCAGGTGGTGGCGGTGGGAGACGGATCAGGCGGATCCCGCTTCATGAAGGACGTAGGCCTGTCCATCGCCTGCAGGCCGGCCGGGGGCGCCCTGCCGGCGGACGGTATCTTCAGCAGCGATCAGATGCTCAACATCCTCTACTGCCTCGGCATCACCGAGGCGGACATTGCCAGGTACCGGGACGCCGGCGAAAGCTGACGTCCGGACCGGGGAGCAGCAGGACATGACGAAGACCAGAGTCGCCGTAGTCGGCGCAGGCCCCGGGGGATACGCGGCCGCCGTCAGGGCCTCCCAGCTGGGAGCCGACGTCACACTCGTCGAGAAGGAGAAGGCCGGGGGCACCTGTCTGAACTGGGGTTGCACCCCCTCCAAGGTGATGAAGACCGCCGCCGACCTCCTGGAGCAGGTCCGGCGGGCCGGGGAATTCGGCGTCATGGTCGAGGGCGACCCCGCTCCGGACATGGCGGCCCTCATGCGCCGCAAGGAAAGGGTGATCCAGGGCCAGATCCAGGGTCTCCTTCACCTGTTCAAAGCCCGGGGAATCCGTCACCTGCGGGGGCACGGTCGGCTGGAGGGGGCCGGGCGGCTCTCCGTCACCGCGGCCGACGGTGGACGGGAGACGGTGGAATGGGATCGGCTGATACTCGCCACCGGGTCCGCTCCCGCGCCCCTGCCGGACCTTCCCTTTGACGGGGCCGGAATCCTTTCCAGCGATCAGGCGCTCTGCCTGGACGTGGTGCCGGATGCCATGGTGATTGTAGGGGGCGGCGTCATCGGGTGTGAGTTCGCGTCGATCTTCTCCGGTTTGGGCTCCCGGGTGACCCTGGTGGAAGCGATGAACCGGCTGCTGCCGGTCCCGGGCGTGGACGAGACCTGCACCAAGACCCTGCTTCGCGAGATGAAGAAGCGGAAGATCCGGGTCCTGGTGGATGCAGGAGTGGAAGGCGTAGAGCAGCGCGGGGGACGCTGCGCCGTCCGCATCGGCCCCTCCCCTTTCGCAGAGGCGGAAGTCCCGAAGGGTCCCATGGAGACCGTCGATGCGGCCTGCGTCCTGGTGTGCGTCGGGCGCCGGCCCAACACGGCCGGGCTCGGCCTGGAAAATGTCGGCCTGGAACCGGATCCCGCAGGATGGATTGCCGCAGACGACCGCCTCATGACCGGCGCAGCGGACGTCTATGCCGTGGGCGACGCTCTGGGGCCGGGACGGATCATGCTCGCCCATGTGGCCACGGCCGAGGGGCGGCTGGCCGCTGAAAACGCGCTGGGCCGTGATCGCCCGATGCGATACGACGTGGTCCCCGGGGCCATCTTTACCTCCCCCGAAATCGGGGTGGTCGGACGAACCGAGGCCGAGGCGAAGGAAGACGGCCTTCGGGTACGTTCGGAATCGGTCCTCTTTCGAACCCTTGGAAAAGCTCAGGTCCTGGGGAGGATCGAAGGGGAAGCAAAGCTCGTTCTGGAGGAGGAAACAGGCCGCATCCTGGGAGCCCACCTTGTGGGCGCCGGAGCAACCGACCTGGTGGCCGAGGCGGCCCTGGCGATTCGGACCGGATGCACGGTCCAGGACGTGGCCGACACCATTCACGCCCACCCTACACTGGCGGAGATCCTGCTGGAGGTTGCGGGAAAGGCTTCAGGCAGGCCGTTCCACGCATAGGGATTTCCGGTCGGAAACCGCCGGCACGGCCCCATGGAACGCTATCCGGTCGATTTCTCCTCGCACCGGTGACGAACGCTCAGGACAGGGGCCGGTGAGTGACGGAACACCTTCTCGGCCGTGGACCCGAACAACACATCCGCCAGATTGGTCCGCCCCTTTGCCCCCATGACGACCAGATCCACCTCGAAGTCCTGGACCACCTCCAATATCCGTGTGAACGGAACGCCTCGGAGGACGATGGTCCGGACATCCAGCCCACTGTTCGCTCCCCCGAAATGCTCGAGCAGTTCTTCCAGCCGTTGCTCCCGGTCATGCTCCCGGTGCCTGAAGTACTCCTCCGTTGAGAGGTGGCTGATCTGCTCTGCGATCTTCTCCATGGCCTCGATGTCCCGCTGATTGATCACGTTGATGACTATGAGCTCCGCGCCGGTGGCATGGACGATCTCCAGCGCCATTCTCATGGTCTCTTTCGAGTAGTCCGAGAGATCGATCGCCGCAAGGACCTTCCGAATTCCACGCATCCTTGACCTCCTCGTCCCGATTTCATCATCTCACGCACGCCGTCGAGACAAAGAATCATATCCCATTTCGGTGGTTGACGCATCCTCTTTCTCGAAACCCCAGGGCCCCGGCAAAGTCTCCCAAGTATTAGAAAGCCGGATTGAACAAATTAGTCCTGGCTTTTTTCTCTCTCATCGGTTAGCCTGTCCGCTATGGATAGCGAGTCAGCCTCACCCATATCCACCGGTCAGCCCCTGGAAGTGCGCCTGGCGCGACGTGAG
>JAIPEI010000107.1 GCA_021737245.1 Deltaproteobacteria bacterium
ACCAACCTGGACCAGTTCGGCATGGGGTCGTCCACGGAGAACAGCGTGTTCGGACCCACGAGAAACCCCTGCGATCCGGCATTCGTGCCGGGCGGCTCGAGCGGCGGCTCGGCCGCGGCCCCGGCCGCGGGGGGGGCCGTCCTGGCGCTCGGCACGGACACCGGGGGGTCCATTCGGCTCCCTGCGGCCTACTGCGGCGTGGTCGGCATCAAGCCCACCTACGGGCGGATCAGCCGATACGGCCTCATCTCCTACGCCTCGGGCCTCGACCAGGACGGCGCCATGGGCCGCAGGGTGGAGGACTGCGCTCTGCTCCTCGGCACGCTCTGCGGCCGGGACCCCCGGGACTCCACCTCGGCCGACGTGCCGGCGCCCGACTTCACCGGGGATTTGGAGGGGGGCGTCCGGGGCCTCCGCATCGGGCTCCCCGGCGAGTACTTCGTGGAGGGCCTGGACCCGGGCATTCGAGCGAGCATCCAGGAGGCCGTGGCCGTGCTGGAGCGGGAAGGAGCGGAGGTCCGCGAGGTCAGCCTCCCCCATACGCGCTACGCCATCAGCGCCTACTACCTGATCGCCACGGCCGAGGCGAGCAGCAACCTGGCCCGCTATGACGGGGTGAAGTACGGCTTTCGCTCTTCATCCGGAAGCACGGATTTAACGGGCATGTACGAGTCTACCCGCAGTGAGGGGTTCAGTCGCGAGGTCAAGCGACGGATCATCCTGGGGAGCTACGTCCTCTCTGCGGGGTATTACGACGCCTACTACCTCAAGGCCCAGAAGGTCCGCCGGCTGGTCAAGGAGGACTTCGACCGCGCCTTCGAGGAGGTGGACTGCCTGGTCACGCCGGTCTCCCCCTGCCTCCCCTTCCGCCTGGGGGAGAAGATGGACGACCCGCTGCAGATGTACCTGGTGGACGTGTACACGGCCCCGCTCAACATGAGCGGACTTCCGGGCATGAGCCTGCCGTGCGGGCGGGTGCAGGGCCTGCCCGTGGGGCTCCAGCTCATCGGCCGGGCCTTTGACGAGGCCGCCCTCCTTCGGACGGCGTACGCCTTCCAGCAGGCGGCCGGAGAAAGCGAATGCCGGTGACGTCTTCCGGCCGGCAGGAACAAAGGGTCCGGGACATGGAATACGAGGTCATCATCTGTTTCGAGGTGCACGCAGAGCTCGGAACCAAGACCAAGCTCTTCTGCGGCTGTCGAAACGACCCCGCCGCGCCGCCGAACGCCAACATCTGCCCGGTCTGCACCGGCCAGCCCGGCGCACTGCCGGTGCTGAACCGCCGGGCCGTGGAGTACTGCGTCCGCGCCGGTCTCGCCCTCAACTGCGACATCAACGCCGGCTCCCGGTTCGCCAGGAAGAACTACTTCTACCCGGACCTGCCCAAGGGATACCAGATCTCCCAGTACGAGCGGCCGTTCTGCGAGAACGGCTGGCTGGAGATCGAGGGGGATGACGGCCGGCCCTACCCGGTGGGGATTCGCCGGATTCACCTGGAGGAGGATGCGGGCAAGCTCGTTCACGGCGCCGGGTCGTTCGAGACGGCCGACTTCAGCCTGGTGGACTTCAACCGGGCCAGCGTCCCCCTCATCGAGATCGTGGGCGACCACACCCGAAACCCCCTGCGGTCCGTCCGCGAGGCGCGGGCCTTTCTGGAAAAGATGCAGCAGATCCTCCGCTACATCGGCGTGAGCGACTGCAGCATGGAGAAGGGGCAGCTCCGCTGCGACGTCAATGTCTCGATCCGCCCCCCCGGAGAGCCCGGGTTCGGCAACCGCTCGGAGATCAAGAACATGGCCTCCTTCCGCTTCGTTACCGAGGCCCTGGAGCACGAGATCGAGCGCCAGGCCGGGCTCCTCCGTTCGGGACGGCCCGTGGTCCAGGAGACCCGGCTCTTCGACGAGGAGCGACGCATCACGCTTCCCATGCGCAGCAAGGAGGATGCCCCGGACTACCGCTACTTCCCGGACCCGGACCTCGTGGAGATCCAGCTCGACCGGGAGACCGTGGAGGCCGTGGGCCGGGCCATGCCGGAGCTCCCGGACCAGCGGGTGAGCCGCCTGGTGCGCGACCTCGACATCCCCCGCGAGGAGGCCGCCGTCCTGACCCGGGACCGGGCGGTCTCGGACTTCTTCGACCGGTGCACGCCTCTCTGCGAGGACGCGACGCGCCTGTCCCGCTGGATCATCAAGGACCTCTTCCGCCTCCTGAACCAGGCGGGCCTGGACATGCCGGGCTGCCCGATCGGTCCCGAACCATTCTCCCGGCTGGTGAACCTGGTTGCAGGCGGCGAGGTGACCGAGCAGGCGGCGAGATCCGTGCTGGACGACATGTTCCGGACCGGCAAGCCGCCGGACGTCCTGGTGGAGGAAAAAGGCCTGCGGTCCATTCGGGACGAGAAGACGCTGGCACGGATGGTGGACGAGGTGCTGGCCGAGCACCCCGGGGTCGCGGCCGAGATCCGCGGCGGCCGGGTGGAGCCCATCAACTTCCTCGTGGGTATGGTGATGAAGAAGAGCTCGGGCCGCGCGGACGCGGCCAGGGTCCGGGAGCTCCTGAAAGAGCGGTTGTAGAACCGTCCGTCCCCCTGCAGCCTATTTGCGTTCTTCGATGATCCTCTGCTCCGCCTCCTGCGGGGCCTCCAGCCTCATTGTGTCGAACCTTTTCAGCCCTTCGGCCTCTCCTTCCCGGGAAAACGATTGCAGAGCGCCGCTTCGAGCCTGCCCGGAAGGCATCCTACACCCGGCTACCGTGGTTTCCGCCCTCGAATGGGGTGTTCAGGCTATTGACCTCACGGTCCATTCGTGGTCTGGAGTAACGAAGATGAAAAGCGGAGCTGGGGAGAGAGCGGATGAGTAAAACGGAATGCGACATCGGTGTGCTGGGCCTGGGGGTCATGGGAAGGAGCTTCGCCCTCAACATGGCGGACAGGGGGTTTCGGGTGGGGGTCTACAACCGCACGGAGGAGAAGACCGTCCGGTTTCTCGAGGAGCAGGCGGGCGGGCGGCCGATCGAGGCCGGTTCCACCCTCCAGGCGTTCGCCGAAATCCTGAAGCGGCCCAGGGCGGTCCTGATCTTCGTCCCCGCAGGCGCACCGGTGGACGAAACGATCGACGAGCTGATCCCCCTTCTCGACCCGGGGGATCTGGTCGTCGACTGCGGCAACTCCCATTTCAAGGACACGGATCGGAGGAACCGCATGCTGGCCGGGAAAGGGCTCCTGTTTCTGGGCCTGGGGGTCTCCGGAGGGGAATCCGGGGCCCGGACAGGGCCCAGCCTGATGCCCGGCGGGAGCGGAGAAGCCTACCGGAGGATCCGCTCCATTCTGGAGGCTTCCGCCGCCCGGGTGGGCGGAGAGCCGTGCGTGGCCTACCTGGGTCCCGGTTCGGCCGGTCACTACGTGAAGATGGTCCACAACGGGATCGAGTACGGTCTCATGGAGCTCATCGCCGAGAGCTACGACCTCCTGCGGCGGGGCCTGGACCTGAGCGTCGAACAACTGGCCTCCACCTACGCAAAATGGAACGAGGGCGTGCTGAACAGCTACCTGATCGAGATCACGGCCCGGGTGCTGGAGCGCAAGGACGAAAAGACAGGCCGGCCCCTGGTCGAGCTGATCGCAGACAGGGCCCGGCAGAAGGGAACAGGGAGGTGGACCTCCATGGACGCGCTGGATTTGAAGACGCCCGTGCCGACCCTCGACACGGCGGTGACCATGAGAAACCTCTCGGACCGCCGGGAGGAGCGGGAAACGGCGGCCCGGGTCCTCGGCCCGGAGGCCGGAGCCGCCTCCTGCGGCGGGGACCGGGAGGCCTTTCTCCCCCGGCTGGAACAAGGGCTGCTTGCGGCCATGATCCTCGCCTACGCCCAGGGCATGAGCCTGCTGAAGCAGGCCTCCCGGAGCTACGGGTACGGGCTGGACATGAGCGCCGTGACCGGGGTCTGGCGGGGAGGCTGCATCATCCGGTCCGCGCTCCTCGAGGAGATCCGCGGCGCATTCCGGGAGGAGCCGGATCTGGCCAATCCGCTCCTCTCCCCGGCCCTGGGCCGGGCGGTCATGAAACGACGGGCCGACCTGGTGAAGGTGGTCTCCACCGCGGCCGAGCTGGGCGTCCCGGTCCCCGGTTTCATGTCCGCCCTGGCCTGGTTCGACGCCCTTCGAAGCGCCCGGCTCCCGGCCAACCTGATCATGGCCCAGCGGGACTACTTCGGGGCCCACCGATACGAGCGGGTCGACGAGGAGGGAACCTTTCACACGCAGTGGGAGGCCTGACCCGCTGAGCCTGCCGCGCCGCGGTCACACTGCGGCCTGCAGGGAAAACCTTGTCCCGGCATGACGAGGCCGGTGACCACCGGGCAGACAGACAAAGGAGGGAAGCAGATGAAGGTCCTTGTGCTGTTCTATTCCATGTACGGTCACGTCGAAAAGATGGCCCGTGCCGTGGCCGAAGGCGTTCAATCCGTGGAAGGCGTGGAGCTCGTCCTCCGCCGGGCGGAGGAGTTTCAGGAGATCCTGGACGAAAAAGGGGAGGACAAGCACTTCCGCGAGGCCCGGGAGCGCCAGGAGGACGTCCCGGTCTGCACCCTGGACGACCTCGACCAGGCCGACGGGATCCTGCTGGGCACGCCGACCCGCTACGGCAACATGACCGCCCAGATGAAGCGGCTCCTGGACGCCACCGCCTCTCTCTGGACCCGGGGGGCGATGGAAGGCAAGCCGGTGGGGGTGTTCACCTCCACGGCCACGACCCACGGCGGGCAGGAGACCACCCTGCTGAGCTCGATGATCCCCCTCCTGCACCTGGGAATGATCATCGTGGGCGTGCCCTACTCCACACCCGGCATGCTCCACACGGAAGGGCGCGGCGGCACGCCTTACGGGGCCAGCACCCTGGCCGGCTCGGACAACTCCCTGCAGCCCCGGGAGGAGGATCTGGAGATCGCCAGGGCCCAGGGACGCAGGGTGGCCGAGGTGACCCGGCGGCTCCGCGGTTAGCGGGGAAGAAAGAAGCGCGGTTCCCGCAGGGGAGCGGGGCTATTGGACCACGATCTCCCCGGTCATGCCCATCCGGGGATGGAACGGGATGTCGCAGTAGAACGGGTACGTTCCCGGCTCGGGCAGATCGACCCGGAGGGTTTCCGTTGCCCCGGCCCCGACGTCGACGCCCCCGACAATCCCGCCCGCCGGGTTTTCCACCGTCAGGTTGTGCTTGTCGCCGGAGACGTTTGTCATGACGATGACAATCGTTCCCTTCCCGGAAACGACGATGCGGTCGGGCTCGAAATAGTAGCTGCCGACCTCCATCTCGAGCTCCCTGCCCGGCTCCATCTGCTCGGTAACCTTACCGCTTCGCCCCCCGGAGCAGGAGACCGGGACCGCTGCCAGTGACAGCAGCAAAAACATGCAGAATCGTCTTACCATCATCTTCCATTCCTCCTTTCCGGTGATCGGTTCTCCCCGCCTCTACGCAACCAGGCGCCCGTCCTCGATTCTCAGGACCCGGTCCCCAAAACGCTCGATCCGTTCATCGTGGGTGGCGAGGACCACGCTCAGGTTCCTCTCGTCGACCGCCTGCCTGAGCAGGTTCAGGATGATTCGCCGGTTGTCCGTGTCCAGGTTGGCCGTGGGCTCATCGGCGAAAAGGATGCCGGGCCGGTGAAACAGGGCCCGCACAAAGGCCACACGCTGCTTCTCCCCGGCCGAGAGCTCGGCCGGGTAATGCTCGACACGGTGCCCCAGCCCGATCTCCTCGAGGAGCTCCACGGCCCGGGACCGGAGCGGACCCAACCGGACCCCTGGAAAGCTTCCCACCACGGCCACGTTCTCCCACGCGCTCAGGGCGGACAGCAGGTTGAACCCCTGAAACACGAAGCCGATGGACTCGCTTCGAAGCCTGGAGAGCGGCCTCGACGACAGCGAGCCCACGTCCTTTCCGAGCACCCGGACGTGCCCCGAGGAGGGCCGGAGCAAACATCCCAGCATGGCGAGCAGGGTTGTTTTCCCACTGCCCGAAGGCCCCATGAGGATCACCAGCTCATCCCCGTCCACGTGAACGGAGACGTCGTCCACGGCGGCCACGCGTTTGTCTCCTCTCCCGAAGACACGGACCAGGTTGTGCCCCTCGACCACGGGTCTCATGTCCGGAAAGCCTCCATCGGGTCGAGCCTGATCAGCCGCCAGGTGGGCAGGCCCGTGCTCAACACCACCATGGCCAGGCCGGCGATCACGGTCTGCGCAGCGGTCCCTGCATCCAGCTCCGCGGTCATGCCGGGGACCCGCAGGTTGATGAAATGGTTGGCGAGCAGGGACAGCGCAAATCCCGCGAACGCGCCGATCAACAGGGAGATGAGAGACTGCCGCAGGAGCAGGCCGTAGAGATACAGGCCGGTCGCCCCCATGGCCTTGAGGGTCCCGTACTCCTTGAACCGCTCGAGGATGGAGGTGTAGAGGGTGATCCCGATGGTGACGGAGCCCACCAGAAACCCCATGATCACGCCCCCCGCCAGCAGGGGAAGCATGAACACCCCCAGGAACCCCCGCGTGTTGGCGGCGAACTCGGACCGCGTCAGCGCGTTGAGCGCCCGGTTCTCCTCGATCCGGCGCACCACGGTCCCCATGTCCGCTCCTTTCTCGATCCAGGCCAGGACGTGGGTGAAGGAGTGACGGCTCCCCGGAACGATCCGGTCCATCACCTCCCGGTTCAGGAACACGTACTGGCTGCCGATGGACATGGTCTCCAGGGTGAACCCGGCCACGGTGAAGGAGCGGCCGAAGAAGGATACGCGATCCCCCAGCTCCAGATGGTGACGACCGGCGAGGTTCCGGTCCAGCAGGACCTGGTCTGCTTCCAGGTCGTGGATGCCATGGATCCGGGGGAGGGTGTCCCCGAGCTTCCAGGGCCCCCCGCGTCCGGACCGGGCGTCGTAGGCGACCACATAGACCCTGGACTTTTCCTTGTTGATCTCCAGCAGCGTGTACACGGCATGGATGCCCGAGGCCTTCCCGACCCCCTGAATCCGCTCGACCTCCCGGACGGTTTCCCTCGGCACGGAGGAGGTGGCGATGAAGTCGTCCACACCCTTCTGCATGATCCACACGTCCGCGGCCGTGTGATCGATGTAGGTCGTGATCTGGCTCCGCGTCCCCTTGTAGATGGAAATCTGGAAGCTGATGAGCAGGACGGCCAGGGAGAGCCCCACAATGTTCACAACAAAGCGGACCGGGTCTCCGAGAAGGTTTCTGCGGGCCATGGGGATCCGGTCCCTCCGGAGCGGGAGGAGCATGGGGACGCGTTCGGCGTAATGCCGGTAGGCGGCCCCGAACCTTTTCTCCAGGCACGGCTCTTCGAAGACGCGGAGGTAGACGTACGTGAGAAGGAGGAGTGCGGGGACCACCATCAAAGCGGTTCCCGGCGAGCCGATCACCAGGCCGATGCCCAGGAGCAGGACCAGGTAGCCGACGCACATGGGGTGCCTGTGCACGGCGAACGGCCCCCGGGCAACCAATTGCTCCGTGACCGGTGCGACCTCCACGCAGAACAGCTCGGTCGCATGGCCCCTCCCCTGCCTGACCAGCAGAAACCAGGAGGCCGCCAGCCACGCGCCGCCCGATGCCGTCAGGGCGAATCCGCACGCGTCCAGGGCCGGGTGATCGAACCGCAAGCCGGAGAGCAGCGTTCCGTCGAGCAGGCGACCGGCCTTGATAGCCGCCCAGGGCACGACAAGGCCGAAAAGGGCGAGATCAATGCATGCACCCAAAGCAATGCGAAGGACCCTCATGCCGCCCTCTCATACGCTCCCGGGAGCCGGGTCAAAATCCGCCCCGCCGTGCGAGCAGGCCGTCCACAATCAACCCGGCGGCGGGCGCCACGGCAAACCAGAGCGTCAGCATCACTGTTCCCGGACCGAGCCCGGCATACAGGGACGGGCCCCGCTCCTGCTTCAGGATCATGTTCAACAGGACCAGGGCCGGAATGAGACCGAGCATGGACAGAGCGCCCGCCCGAACCGGGATCGCTCCGGCCAGCAGCGGGACGGCGGCTGCCGGCACGCTCAGAACGACGGCCGCGGCCACCGCAACGAGCGTCCTTCGCTCCCCCAGGAGGATGACGAGGGATCGCTTCCCCGCCCTTTGATCCGCCTCCCGGTCCGGAAACTGGGTGATGGTGATCAGGGAAAAGACCGCCAGCCCGATGGGAAGGCTCAGGAGCCAGAGCAGCGGGGTTTGGGCCGGCCCCGCCTGGACAAAGTATCCCGCCCACACCAGCCCCACACTGTAGATCGCCGTGACGAGCAGCTCGCCGCCGCCCCGATAGGATATCTCGAGCGGGGGAAGGCTGTACCCGGCCCCACTGACCATTCCCGCCGCCAGGAACAGAAACACGCCCCAGTGTGCCTGGAGGATAAAGACCATGCCCGAGGTCAGCACCACGGCCAGAACGGCGGCAAGGCCCGCGGCCCTCAGCAGGCTGGATCGCGGCAGGAGCCCCTCGACAATGACCCCTGAGCCGCCCGAGAACGGGGTGCGGGACGCATTGTGCTCATCGGTCGCGACGTCCGCGGCGTCATTGACGAACGCGGTGACCAGGTGTACCGAAAACCCCGCCAGGACCGACAGCAGCAAGAGCGTCCAGTCGAGGCGCGACGTTTCGTACCAGGCGATCACGTTTCCGAGCAGCAGCGGGGCCAGCCCTATGGTGTGCAGCTGAAGGCGCGCCGCTTTCAGCCAGGCCGACATTTTCATGACTCCCCCTCCGCCCGGGTGAACATCTCGATGATATCCCCCGGCGCCCTGCGGGCGAGCGCGCCGAACGGCCTGCGCGTGAAGGCCGGGACCTCGGCGGACGCGGATTGCAGCCGGCGCTCGATCTCCTGTTCCATCCGAAGGACGGCCGGCTGGAGCAGCCCATACAGGCGACCGTCCGCTCCGCGGATCCCCTCGAGCAGCAGGGACGGGATCAGGGGACGCATCTCCTCCCCGAAGCGGAGCAATGCAGGCACCAAAGGGGCAATCGCTTCAGGGGCCGCGGTCCCTCCCGACAGGATCTTCCTGATGTCATGGGTGTCATCGGCGATCTGGTAGGCCTCCCCCAGGAGCGAGCCGTATCGAAACCAGCGCCGCCGGGCCTCCTCGCCGGCTGCAGCGGAAACAGCACCCAGCTCGCAGGCCGTGCCGAAGAGCAACCCTGTCTTCAGGGAAATGATCCTCTCGTACAGACCGGCGGCCGAATCACCGAAATTGATCCCTTCGACGGACCCGCGGCGGCGGATCTGCTCCAGGAGGGCTCCGCTGGAGATCCCGGCGATCGCCCTGGATACGAGACGTCCGTCCTCGGAGCCCATGGCGCTCATCGTCTCGATGGCGGAAGCGAAGATGACGTCCCCCAGAAGAACGGCGTTTCGCGCGCCGGACAGGGTCCACACGGCAGGCGAGCGCCGCCGGAAGCGGTCCTGAT
>JAIPEI010000108.1 GCA_021737245.1 Deltaproteobacteria bacterium
CCTGGCGGCCCTCCTGTTCGAGCAGGACCCGTCTCTCGACCCGGAGGCCGAGGCCGAGCGCTACGTGGATCCGGAAAAGGAGGTTGCATCCACTGCGGAGGCCCTTGCCGGGGCCCGCGACATCGTGGCCGAGTGGGTGAACGAGAGCCCGGAGGCGCGCGAGCGCATGCGAAAGCTCTTTGCCGCGGAGGGTCTCTTTTGCGTGAAGGTGGTGCCGGGCATGGAGGAGCAGGGCGCCAAGTACCGGGACTACTTCGACCTCGAGGAGCCCGTGGCCAAGGCCCCTTCCCACCGGATCCTGGCCATGCGCAGGGGGGCCCGGGAAGGGATCCTGGACCTTCGGGTCACCCCGCCCGAGGAACGGGCCCTGTCGATCCTCGAGGAGATGTTCGTCCGGGGGGAGGGGCCGGCATCCCGGCAGGTGCTGGAGGCCGTGCAGGACGGGTACCGCCGGCTGCTGTCCCACGCCATGGAGACGGAGACCCGGGTGGAGACCAAAAAGCAGGCGGACGATGCGGCCATCCGGGTGTTCGCGGGAAACCTCCGGGAGCTCCTGCTCTCCCCCCCGCTGGGCCCGAAGCGCGTGCTGGCTGTGGACCCGGGCATCCGGACCGGGTGCAAGGCGGCCTGCCTGGACCGGCAGGGAGCACTGCTGGCCGTGGAGACCGTCTATCTGTTCGGGTCCGAGGCCCGGAAGGTCGAGGCGGCCGATCTGTTGACCGGTCTTTGCCGGCGTCACGAGGTGGAGGCGGTGGCCGTGGGGAACGGGACCGGCGGTCGCGAGACCGAGGCCTTCATCCGCGGGCTGGATTTGCCCGATTCCCCGCCGGTGGTCCTGGTGAACGAGAGCGGGGCGTCGATCTACTCGGCATCCGAGGCGGCCCGCAGGGAGTTCCCCGACCTGGACCTCACCTACCGGGGGGCGGTTTCCATCGGAAGGCGGCTCATGGACCCCCTGGCCGAGCTCGTGAAGATCGATCCCAAGTCCATCGGGGTGGGGCAGTACCAGCACGACGTAAACCAGGCCGCGCTCAAACGGAGCCTCGACGACGTGGTTGTGAGCTGCGTGAACGCCGTGGGCGTGGAGGTGAACACGGCCAGCGAGCAGCTCCTCTCTTACGTGTCGGGTCTGGGCCCCCAGCTCGCTGCGAACATCGTGATCCGTCGCGGGGAAAAAGGCCGGTTCCGTTCAAGGAAGCAGCTCAAGGAGGTGAGCCGGCTCGGTCCCAAGGCGTTCGAGCAGGCGGCCGGGTTCCTGAGGATTCGAGACGGCGAGAATCCCTTGGACGGGAGCGCGGTCCACCCGGAATCCTACAGCGTGGTGGAGGCCATGGCCCGCGACCTGGACTGCTCGGTCCGGGACCTGATGAAACGGGAGGACCTCAGAAAACGAATCCGGCCGGCGGACTACGTCAGCGAGTCGGTGGGGCTCCCCACGCTGACGGACATCCTCGAGGAGTTGGCCAAGCCCGGCCGGGATCCCCGCGAGAAGCTCGAGGCCGTGGCCTTTGCCGAGGGGATCCGGGAGATCGGGGATCTGGCCGCGGGCATGACCCTCCCCGGTGTGGTGACCAACGTGACCGCGTTCGGCGCGTTCGTGGACGTGGGCGTTCACCAGGACGGGCTCGTCCACGTGAGCGAGCTGGCCGACCGGTTCGTCAAGGACCCCGCCGAGCTGGTCCGGGTCAACCAGCGGGTCACGGTGCGGGTTCTGGACGTGGATTTGAACCGAAACCGGATCTCGCTCTCCATGCGATCCGGGGGGGTGCGGAAAAAGCCCGTGAAACAGTCCGGTTCGGGAAAGAAGCCGGCGCTGAAGCCGAAGGAGGGCCGTCCGCAAAAGAAGAAGGACCGGAGACCCGGGGGGTTCAACAACCCCTTTGCCGACCTGCTGTCCGAGAAGGAATGACCGGAATTATCCCCAAACTTGATGCCGTCGCAAAAAGCCATTAAGTAAGAGATCCGCCCCTGTCATTTCAACAGGTTAAAGCGTTACCAGCGGCGGATGAGCGGGTTTTTGCGAATCCGTCAAACTTGAAACCGCATTGTGCCTGCGACGAAAGGTTTTCCTCAACAGCCGACAGCTTATCAGCTCAACAGCCGCTCTACGCGTCTTTCCGCTCCCGCACCGTGTTGAGGGCCGAGCCGGCCATGAGCCATCCGATCTGCTCGCGGGTGAGGGTGTGGGTGAAGGGTATGGAGCAGGTGGTTTCGTCCGGTCGTCGGACCGAGGCGGTGACGGGCCCGCCTGGCACGAGCTCGGAGAGGGGCGGAAAGCTCATCCGATCCTCTGCCTGGATGCGATCGTAATCGCCGGGGTCCTCGAAGGTCAGGGGAAGGATGCCCTGCTTCTTCAGGTTGGCCTCGTGGATCCGGGCGAAGGACCGGGACGCCACCACCAGGACGCCTAGGAACCGCGGGCTCATGGCCGCGTGCTCCCGGCTCGAGCCCTCACCGTAGTTCTCGTCGCCCAGGATGACCGAGCCGCCGGAGCGGCTCCGGTAGTCCCTGGCCAGCTCGTGAAACGGCACGCCGGTCTCCCCGGTGAAGACGTTGGCGCCCCGGCCGGTCTCGCCCGTGAAAGCATTCACCGCGCCCTGGAGCAGGTTCCGGGAGATGTTCGTCAAATGCCCGCGATACCGGAGCCAGGCGCCTCCCGGCGAGATGTGGTCCGTGGTGGTCTTGCCCCGGGTCTTGACGAGCACGGGAAGATCCTCGTAGGGCCGGCCGTCCCAAGGAGGAAAAGGCTCCAGGAACTCCAGCCGCTCCGATCCTTCGGGGATCCGGATTTCCACGTCGGACCCGTCCTCCGGGGGAGGCACATAGGCCTCTCTGGACTGGACCAGGCCGCCCGGGGGGAGGGAGGGGGGAAAGGGGGGGGCGAGCCGGAACGGCTCCCCGTCCGCTCCCTCGAGCGTGTCGGTTTCGGGGTCGAAGCCGGGATCACCGCTGAGGGCGAGCGCCGCGGCCGGTCCGGGAGAGGTCAAAAAGGCCCGGGTCTCCGGGTTGGCGTCGTTCCGCCCCCGGAAGTTCCGGTTGAAGGTGGTGAACAGGCAGTTGGGCACACCTTCGGGGACGTCCATCCGGTCCCACTGACCGATGCAGGGCCCGCAGGAGGCCGTGAGCACGGTCGCGCCCGCATTCAGCAGGGTCTGGAGGACGCTGTCCCGGCGGATGGTTTCGTACACCTGCCGGGATCCCGGAGAGAGCAGGAACGGCACCCGGGCCCCGAGGCCGTGGGCCGCCCCCTGCTCCAGGACCTGGGCCGCTGCGCACAGATCCGCGTAGGAGCTGTTCGTACAGGATCCGAGGAGCACGGCCGACACGGTGTCGGGCCATCCCTCGGACGACACGGTCCTCCGGAAGTCGCGTGTGCTCGTTACCCGATCCGGGCTGAACGGTCCGGCGTGGGCCGGCCGGATTTCTCCCAGGTCCAGGTCGATCAGCTCGTCGAAAACGGTTTCCGGGGCCTCGATGCAGTCCGGGTCCTGGGCGAGCACGTCCTGAAAAGAGCGGGCCCGGTCCGCGTCCTCCGCCCGGCCCACGTTTTTCAGGTAGGCGTCCATGGACTCATCGTAGACAAAGACCGAGGAGGTGGCGCCGAGCTCGGCCCCCATGTTGGTGATGGTGGCCTTCTCAGCGGCGGTGAGGCTTTCCGCGCCTTTGCCGAAGTACTCGAAGAGCCTTCCGGTGCCGCCTTTCACCGTCAGGCGGCGTAGCATCTCGAGGATCACGTCCTTGGCCGACGCCCAGCCTTTGAGGCTTCCGCTCAACCGGACACCCACGAGGATCGGCGCGGTGGTTTCCCAGGGGAGACCGGCCATGACCTCGGCCGCGTCCGCGCCTCCCACGCCGATGGCGATCATGCCCAGGCCGCCCGCATTGGGGGTGTGGGAGTCCGTACCGATCATGAGGCCGCCTGGAACGGCGTAGTTCTCCAGCAGGACCTGGTGGATGATCCCGGAGCCCGGCCCCCAGAACCCGATGCCGAACCGGGCCGCGGCGCTCGCGAGAAACTCGTACACCTCGCGGTTTGCGATGAGGGCCGCCTTCAGGTCCGCCTCTTCTCCCCGTGCGGCGCGCAGCAAGTGATCGCAGTGGATCGTGGCGGGCACGCCGGTTTGTTCGCGCCCGGCCTGCATGAACTGGAGCATGGCCATTTGAGCCGTGGCGTCCTGCATGGCCACACGGTCGGGAAGGAGACGGATGGGGTCGCGACCCCGCTCCGGAACGCCGGCGCTTTCCGCATCGACCTGGTGCAGGTACAGGATCTTTTCCGTGTAGGAGAGACCTCGGCCGAGCCGCCTCCGCTTTCGGTCCAGGACGTCTCCGGCACGTTCTCGAGTGAACGGGGGGTTCATGGGCGGCTCTCCGTGTCGGGCAGGCAAAAGGCCCCGGGTCCGCGCACCGGAGCCCGGGATCCCCGGCCTCCGGAATCCAGCCCCGAGCGGGCCTTCACGCGCAGGAGCCCGGGGCTCTTGCGGCGGTACATGAGCGGGCTGTCCAGCCCGGCGGCCGGGTTCCATAGAAGGAGTCAGAACGGGAAGATGTCGTAAATTCTCTGGGCGAGCATGAGGTCGCCGCTCACCTTGAGCTTTCCCGTCATGAACGCCTGGACGCCGTTGAGCCGGCGGTTCACCAGCGCCAGCCAGTTCTCCGCGGACATGGCGATGGTCACGCGGGGGCTGTCGTGGGTGCCCTCGCTGACGGAGCAGGCGTCGTCCCGGACGGTGACGTGCCACTCACCGCCCTCCTCTCCGTGAATGTCGAACTGAAAAACCGCGTCCAGGCCCCGGGCTGCACCGGCGTTGAAGAGCTCGGGCATCCTGGAGAACACGTCATGAGCATTGGAGAAAGCCATAAGGCATCGATCTCCTTTCAGGGATCTCTGAAACCGCTGTGCTCGAGGCGACAGCCGCAGCCCGCTCAGCCGCCGCAGGATACGCTTTGTCCTGTCGAAACGGCAGGTGCGGATCTCTTGCTTCCACGGCGTCTTACGGCGGTATCAAGCTCCTGTCTACTTCAGGTTCGACAGCGGATCAATCGAAAATGTTTGTCCTTGAACGCGGGTCTGCTTCCTGTTAAAAATAAAACAATCACGTTTGAACGGGAAAATCAACCGGGCGCAGCGCGTTTTCGGGAGCCTTTCCGCCGGGATCCCTGCTCCCGACTCACAGGATCAAAGGACGCACCATGTTCACCCGGCACCTCCCGGTGAGCGAAGCCGGGCTCGGCCCGGGAGACACGTTTTCGTTCTCATGCCACAGCGGCCTGGCCTGCTTCAACTCCTGCTGCCGGAACAAGCAGCTGCCCCTGACCCCCTACGATGTGCTCAGGCTGAAGCAGGGGCTGGGACTCTCCTCGGATGCGTTCCTTGCCGCGTATACCCTCTACTGGACCGATTCGGAGACCGGTTTCCCTTCGATCTGCCTCCGCATGGAGGAGGCCCCGGATCGGGCCTGCCCGTTTGTTTCGCCCGGGGGATGCCGCGTGTACGATGACCGCCCCACGGCGTGCCGGCTTTATCCCCTGGGGCGTGCGGCGGGCGGGCAGGCAGGCGCCCCGGGTCGGGCATTTGCCTTTCTCATGAGCACGCCGGGCTGCCTCGGGAGAGGGGAGGAGCAGGTTTGGACCGTGGAGGACTGGATGGAGAGTCAGGGTCTGGGTCCCTACGTGCGCATGAACGACAGGATGCTGGAGGTCGTGTCTCAGCCCCGCCGCCGTGCTGGAAAGCCGCTGGACGAGGGCGGGGTCCAAAAGGTGATCGTGGCCTGCTACAACCTGGACGTGTTTCGGAGGTTCGTGTTCGAAACGGCCTTCGCCGATGTCGCCGGACTGGACGAGGCCGCCCGGGAGCGGTTGGCCTCTGATGATACGGCCCTGCTGGAGCTGGGCATGGCATACCTTCGACGGGTGCTCTATGCGCAGGATGCAGGGTGAGAATCGTTTTCATGCGGCGCGGCCCCGTTTTCGGGAGCCGGGCCGGAGAGTCGAACCTCAAAAGACGGGATTCCAATGAATCGAAAGGGAGCGGGCGCGCCCGGTCCCCGAAGATCTCATTTGTGTCACGAAAGGAGCATGGTATGCATTTTCACAGGAGAACATGGATTTCGACGGCCCTGGCGGCCCTGGTCTTCTGCTTCCTCCACGGGTCTGTAACGGCCCAGGAAGGCGCGCCGTCCCCGGAGGAAGACGTCATCGCCGTGGTGAACGGCGAGACGATTTCCAAGGGACAGGTGGACCGTGAGCTGAGCGGCTACCAGCAGAAGATGATGAGGGAGGGCAAGTCCCTAACCCCGGAAAGCCTCGTGGGCGTGAGGGAGCAGATCATCGAGAGCCTGGTCGATCGGGCGCTTCTTCACCAGGCGAGCGTGAAAGAGGGCGTCAGCGTAAGCGCGGAGGATGTTCAGGAAGAGTGGAACAAGATTCGCGAGCGTTTTACGTCCGAAGAGGCCTTCCAGACCGCCCTGAAGCGCATGGGCATGACCGAGCAGGACGTCAGGGAGGAGATTGAACGGGGTGAGGCGGTCCAGAAGTTCATCCGCCAGCGTTTCGGGAAGAGCGCCGAGATCTCCGAGGAGGAGGCCCGGACGTTCTACGACAGCCACCCCGAGGCCTTTGTGCGGCCCGAGCAGGTCCATGCCCGGCACATCCTCATCCGTCCCGATCCAGAGGGCGGCGAGGCGACGGACAAAGACGCCGTGAAGAAGCTCCAGGAGATCCGCAAGGAGGCGGAGAGCGGAGAAGACTTCGCCGAGCTGGCAAAGGAGCACTCCCAAGGTCCCAGCAGCGAGCGGGGCGGCGATCTCGGCTACTTTCCCAGGGGCAAGATGGCCAAGCCGTTCGAGGACGCCGCTTTCGCATTGAAGCCCGGCGATATGAGCGACGTGGTAAAGACCCGGTTCGGGTATCACCTCATCAAGCTCGAGGACCGGAAACCCGAAGGGACGGTTCCGTTCGAAGAGGTCCAGGACGCTGTGCAGAACTACCTCGGAACCGAGGCGGTCAAAGAGGCCGTCCAGAGCTATGTGAAGCAGCTCCGGCAGGAGGCCGTGATCCAGAGGCCGGAAGCGGACGAAAAGAGCGGTTGAGCCGGCAGCCGCCGGTTTCGGACGGTGGAGGCCCCTCTCGACCGGAGAGGGGCTTTCCCCGCCTCAACCTTCCGCATCCGGGTCCAGCCGGGCGTCCTTTTCCAGATAGGCCCGGATGTACTCGTCCACGGCGTCCTCGAGGGGCTTGCACCGGTGTGCACACCCGGCGGCCCTGAGCTTGGCCGTGCCCGCACAGGTGTGATACTGATACTTTTCCCTGAGGGCCTCGGGCATGGGGATGTACTCGATCCGCGTCTCCCTGCCCGCGGTTCGGAACATGGCCCGGGCCACGTCGTTCCAGGACCGCGCCTCCCCTGTGCCGACGTTGAAGAGGCCGTTCGCACGCCGGTTTTCGAGGAAGAAGAGGGTCATCTCCGCGGCGTCCTTGACATAGATGAAATCCCTCTCCTGCTCCCCGTCGCCGTACTCCTGCCGGTAGGATTCAAAGAGCCGAATCGTCCCCTCGTCCCGGACACCCGGGTAGGCCTTGTGGATGACGCTTCTCATTTCGCCTTTGTGGTCCTCGTTCGGACCGAACACATTGAAGTACTTGAGCCCCACCATCCGGTCGAGCCAGCCGTTGCGGGCGGCATGCAGGTCGAAGAGGTGCTTTGAGTAGCCGTACATGTTCAGGGGGCGGAGCGCGTGAAGGGCGGACTCGTCGTCCCTGTATCCCCGGCTCCCGTCGCCGTAAGTGGCCGCACTCGAAGCGTAGATGAACCGGCAGCCCGGGTGCTGTTCCTGCCATTGGGCGAGACGGAGGGTGTAGCGGTAGTTGTTCTCCATGAGGTAGCCGGCGTCCCTCTCCGTGGTCGAGGAGCAGGCCCCGAGATGGATGACGGCCCGAATACGGTCGCCGAATGCCTCGTTTTCCAGCCGGTCGATGAACACGTCCCGGTCCAGGTAGTCCGAAAAGTACAACGGTGCGAGATTCCTCCATTTCTCGGATACGCCCAGGTGATCCACCACCAGGATGTCCTTCTCGCCCCGCCGGTTGAGACGCCAGACGACGGCGCTGCCGATGAATCCGGCCCCTCCCGTGACAACGATCATATCCGCTCCCTCCTGAACCGAGTGTGCGGGCAGTCTAGGACAGCGGGCCTTGAAGTGCAACCCCCCAACAAGGGTGCCTTCACGAGGGACCGGGCTTCCGTCGCCGGCCGGGCCGCCGGTCCGGAAAGGGCTTGACAAGGGCGAAAGCCTCCCGGTATGTTGAATCACTCTGGACAAGAAGTCCGGATTTTGCTGGAAAATCAAGGTGTCTTTGCCATGAATCAAGCCACGAAGGCCTTTTCCTCCGAGGGGGGGAACGACTCCTTTGTGGCTTTTTCGTTGGGTCGGGGAGCACGGACTGCCATGTCGGGAAACGATGCGCAATACACGTGCCGGGAGTACCGGGAGGAGATGCTCCTCCTGGGCTTGAGGAGGAGGCTGGAGCAGGAGGATCTGTCCGAGGAGGAAAGGCGGGTGCTTCGGGCCCGGCTGTCGGAGCTGGAAGCCGAGATGGAGATGGATTGATTCGATCCCGGAGAACGGCCCGCGGGTCGAGGAGGGTTTGACGTGATCCTGATGGTTGTGGACGGCCAGGGCGGAGGGATCGGTGCGGCTGTGATCAGACGCCTGCGGGAGGTCTTCGATCACGGGCTGTCCATCTACGCCTTGGGGACGAACTCCGTGGCCACCTCCCGCATGATGAAGGCGGGGGCCAACAAGGGGGCCACGGGGGAAAACGCCATCACCCAAACCGCCCCCAGGGTGGATGTGATCATCGGCCCGCTGGCGGTGATCATGCCCAACGCCATGATGGGAGAGCTGACCCCGGCCATGGCCGAGGCCGTCGGCACGAGCGATGCATCCAAGATCCTGATACCGCTCACCCAGGAGAACATCACCGTCGTGGGCGTGCAGGGGGAGCCCCTTCCTCACCTGGTGGAGCGGGTGGTCGGGGTCCTGAGGGAGATGAAGAGCCATGTGTGAAGCCTCCGTGTACATCGAAAGGGAAGGCTCGGAGGAGCTGGTCCTGGAGAGCGTGGATGTGTTGGAAGAAGAGGGGGACGAGGTGCGGATGGTGAGCATCTTCGGCGAGGAGAAACGGCTCAAGGCCAGGGTGAAGCGGCTTGCCCTGGTGAACCACCGCATCGTCCTGGAGCCTGTGGAGCCTGCGGGCTGAGAGAGGAGCGGGCAGTATTGACAGCGAAGGACATCCGCATACGCCTGACCGAGAAGGTAACGGCCTCCGGTTGAGCGGCCAAGCTGGGTCCGGGGGACCTGGAAGCCGTGATGAAGGAGCTGCCGGCGATCGAGCATCCGGATCTCATCGTGGGAACGGGAACCTCCGACGATGCGGGGGTGTTTCGTC
>JAIPEI010000109.1 GCA_021737245.1 Deltaproteobacteria bacterium
CTGCGGGATCAGCACGGCCTGGACGGCGTCCATCCGGACATTGCGGCGCTGAAACCGCTGGCGGTCCTCCTGAGGCGTGAGAACGGCCTCGTTCGCCCGGCCGTGCTGGGGGACGAGATCATCGCGTTCCTTCCGGCCGGCGTCCCGCCGCTGGGTCTGGCCGTGGACATGGGGACGACCAAGCTGGCCGGTTACCTGGTGGATCTCGAAAGCGGAGAGGCCCTGGGCGCTGCAGGCCGGATGAACCCCCAGATCGCCTACGGCGAGGACGTGATGGCCCGAATCGGCTACGCCATGAAGGGCCCGTCCGAGGCGAAACGGCTCCAGGAGACCTTTGCGGAAGGGTTGTCGGAACTGGCCCGGGAGTTGTGCGAGGGGTGCGGCCGGCAGACCTCCGAGATCCTGGAGACGGTTATCGCCGGGAACACCTGCATGCACCATTTGGCCCTGGGACTGCCCGTGGATCAGCTCGGCCTGGCCCCCTATGTGGCGTCCCTTTCCGATGCCTGCAGCGTGAAGGCGAGGACCCTGGGATGGCCCCTGGCTCCGGGCGCTTCGCTGCATTTCATGCCCAACATCGCCGGGTTCGTGGGTGGCGATCACGTGGCCATGCTCCTGGCGACCGGCCTCCACGAATCCCGGGGCGTCACGCTGGGCCTCGACATCGGGACCAACACCGAGATCAGCCTGGCGGCCGGGGGGCGGCTGTGGAGCTGCTCGTGCGCGTCGGGCCCCGCCTTTGAAGGGGCGCACATCCAGGACGGCATGCGTGCCGCGGACGGGGCTGTGGAGCGGGTGAGCCTCGGGGACGGGGAACCCGGCTCTCCCGTCCGTGTTCAGACCATCGGGGGCGCACCGCCCGTGGGCGTCTGCGGCTCGGGGGTCCTGGACGCCGTGGCCGAGATGCGCCGTGCGGGCGTGATCCGGGAAACGGGCGCGTTCGTCCCCGGAAGCCATGCCCGCCTCCGCGGCCGGGGAAAGGAGGCCGCCTTTCTCCTGGTCGCCGAGGGAGAGCAGGGGGCGCCGCGGGACATCGTCATCACAAGAAAAGATGTGAACGAGATCCAGCTGGCCAAGGCCGCCATCCGGGCCGGGATCGAGGAGCTGCTGCTCGCGGCCGGCCTGCACACCCCCTCGATCGACCGGGTCGTGGTGGTGGGGGCCTTCGGGACCTACCTGGATGTGGAAAGCGCCCTGGCCCTGGGCATGTTTCCGCCGCTGCCCCCGGACCGCTTCATCCAGGTGGGCAACGCCGCCGGCATCGGCGCCAGAATGGCCCTGCTGTCGAGGCGGTGCCGTGAGGAGGCCGCGGACCTCGCCCGCCGCGTCCGGTACGTGGAGCTGACCTCGATCCCCCATTTTGCCCTGTCCTACGCGGACGCCCTCATGCTTCCCTGACGCACGGCGCCGGCCGTCAGTCCTCGGAGGGATGGCTTTCCGCCTTTTCCCCTGGAGGACGGATCTTTCCTGCAGGGGCGGCATATGGGCTTGACATGTGCCACCTTGTGGTATAGCTTTGGGCATTCCAACGGTGTGGAGCGAACAGCATGATTCTCCCTGCTCTCAGGGCCCTGGCCCTCATTCTGGCCTTCCTGACGGCATGGCCCATCGGGTCCGGCGCCGTCATGGACGTCGAGCCCTGCGCTTCCGAGGTCTCATGCTGCCGCTCCCGATCCTGTCCGGCCCGAATCGGCCCCATCCAAACGTCCTCGCTGGACGGTGTCTCCGGCGGCGGGACCTTGCCTTGTTGTGAGTTCAGGGACGCCGCCCCTCCGAGCGTGGGGACCGTCCCGCCGGCCGGCGGACATCGGCACGGGTCGCTTCTGTTTTCCTCCCCGGCCCCCTTCCTCAAAACCGTTCCATGCATCCCCGGGGCGGCCCGGACGGCTGGTGAGCCCTCCATTGACCGGCCCTCCCCACCCCTCTATCTGACCACCTGCGTCCTGATCTTGTAAGACCATCGCCTGATCCCGGTTTTTCGAAGACGAGAATTCCCGGCAGGAGAGCGATCGAATGGACGCCCGGTCCACGCGCCGGCGGGCGCGGGTCCCTTTGTCGTCCATTGCGATCGCCCGGGGCAGACCGTACAGGCGGGTCATTCCAGAGAAAGGGCACATCCATGAAAGAGAAGAGAGCGGTCGAGACATCCGACAAGCGGAGCAGAAAGAGGGAGATCGTCACCGGGAACGACCGGAAGAGGAGCCTCAAGGCCGTCCTGATCGGCGCTGCAATCGTGATTCTGGGTCTCGGGGTCCTCGCCTATGGGGCCTTGCGAACGAAAGGCGCCGGGTCCCCGGCGGAAAATACATCCGGGACCGTTGAGGGGGCGACCGTCACCCACCCGGTGGCCCTGTTTGACGACGGCAGGGCAAAACACTTCGAGTTCGAGCATGAAAACACGACGGTGCGCTACTTCGTCCTCAAGAGCTCGGACGGGGTGGTCCGCGCCGCCTTCGATGCCTGCGACGTCTGCTGGCCCGCGGGCCGCGGGTATTTCCAGGAGGGCGACATGATGGTGTGCAGAAACTGCGGGAGGCGGTTTGCGTCCATCAAGGTCAATGAGGTGAAGGGCGGGTGCAACCCGGCTCCTCTGACTCGGGGCGTTCAGGGGGACCGGCTGGTGATTCGGGTGAGCGACCTTCTCTCGGGGAAACCCTACTTCGATTTCACGAAAAAGGGGTAGGCCATGAATCTTCGCGACATCGCAGTGCGCAACCTGATGCGGCGCAAGGGAAAGGCGGCCTTCATACTCGCCGGGCTGGTGGTCGGTGTGGCAGCCGTCGTGGGGGTAATCCATTTCGGAACGGCCATGACCACGGACATCAATCACAAGCTGGAGAAGTACGGGGCGAACATTCTCATCGTCCCGCGAACCGATCGGCTTTCCCTGACCTACAGCGGGATCTCCCTCGGGGGCGTATCCTTCGAGATGTCGGAGATCCGGGAGACCGATCTCTCGAAGATCCACACGATCGAGAACGCCGCCAACATCGCCGCTGTGGGCCCCATCGTGCTGGGCGCCGTGTCCGTTCGGTCCAGGCAGGTCCTCCTGGCCGGCGTGGACTTCGAAGCGGTTCCCATGCTCAAGCCCTGGTGGAAGATCTCAGGGCAAGTTCCGGGGCCGGACCAGGTCCTCGTGGGAAGCGAAGCGGCGCGCATTCTGGACGTTCGCCGGGGGCAGGTCCTTCGAGTTCGAGGAAAGCCCGTGACGGTCTCGGGGACCCTGGTCCCCACGGGAAGCCAGGACGACCGGCTGCTTTTCACCCGGATCGAAACGGCCCAGGAGGTCCTGGACAAGCCGGGACGCGTGTCCATGGTGGAGGTGGCCGCCCTGTGCTCCGCCTGTCCGGTGGAGGAGATGGTGGCCCAGATCGCAGAGGTCCTGCCCGGGGCCGAGGTCATGGCGATCCAGCAGGTGGTGAAGGGCCGGATGGAGACCCTGTCTCAGATCAAGACCTTCTCCTATGGGATATCGGCGGTGGTTGTCCTCGTGGGGGGGCTGGTCGTCCTTGTGACCCTCATGGGGAGCGTTCGGGAGCGGACCCGCGAGATCGGGATCTTTCGAGCCGTCGGGTTCAGGCGCGGCCACGTGATGCGGATCGTCTTTTTGGAGACGGCCCTGATTTCGGCCTTTGCCGGCTTCGCCGGATACCTGGTCGGCGTGGCCGGCTCGCATGTCGGGCTGGGCTTTTTTTCGCCGGGAGGGTCGCCCGGGGCCTGGCTCGATCCGTCCCTGGCCCTGGGGGCAATGCTCATGTCCGTGACGGTGGGCATGGCGGCCGGGGCCTACCCCGCCTTCATGGCGGCACGCATGGACCCGAACGACGCGCTTCGCGCCATGTAAGAAAAGTGATTATCCCATGCCTTGCAGAATTGAAGGCCGGGAAGAGAGGAAGCACAATGAGCTACATCGTGGCGGAAAACATCGCCAAGCAATACGGAGCCGGCGCCTCCGCAGCCTATGCCGTCGCCGGCGTGAGCCTGGAGATCGAGGCCGGAAGTTTCGTGGGCATCATGGGTGAATCCGGGGCGGGCAAGTCCACGCTGCTCTCCGTCCTGGGGGCCATGAACTCCCCCACATCGGGCCGCTACCTGGTGGACGGCATCGACGTGTATGCCCTCGGCACGGAGCGGCAGGCGGATTTTCGGCGGGAGTATCTCGGCTTCGTGTTCCAGAGCTTTCACCTGGTCCCCTACCTCAGTGTGCTGGAAAACGTCATGCTGCCCCTGACCACGGCTCGAATCGGTTCCAGGGAAAAGAAGCGCATGGCCATGGAGGCCCTGGACTGGGTGGGCATCGAGCAACTGGCGGGCAGGCTTCCGGGCGGGATCTCCGGGGGCGAAAAGGAGCGCGTGGCCGTAGCTCGCGCCATTGTAAACGATCCGCCCGTTCTGCTGGCCGACGAGCCTACAGGGAACCTGGACAACCGGAACACGCTGGAGGTCATGAAGCTGCTGGAACGGTTGAACCGTGCCGGCACGACGATCGTCATGGTGACCCACAGCCTGGAATGCGCCCGGTTTGCGGGCCGGATCCTGCGTTTGTTCGACGGCCGGGTCCAGGAAGGAGAGGACCCCGGGGAAAATGCGCGCACCGGGATCGGGCCGCTCCCGCGGCGTTGCACCGTCGACCCGTCGCTGCGACCGGCTTCAGTGGAGTGACGGTCCCCGGGGACCGGGTCCCCGGAGCCCGTTCCCGGAGGCTCAGAGGATGTTCCGGATCTCCAGCCAGCCGGGATGATCGGCCGAGGCCTTCTCGATGGCGTCGCGCGAGCCGAGCACCTTGACGAGGCCCGTGTCCCGGACCCCGTCCAGGACCTCCGCGAAGGCCCGGAACCGGTTCGCCGTCGTCCCCAGGACCTCCTCCCTCACCTTCTGGCGCTCCGCTTCGGTCTGTCCGGTCAGGCGGCGGAGCAGGGAGACGTGACCCGCGGCGTCCGGAAGCCGGTACTGGTCGATCTCGCCGATGGTGCCCACCACGGCCTTGGTGAGCTCGTTCCGGTCCGGCGGGGTGGACCGGAGAAACGCGCCCGCATCGTCGAACACCTTCAGGGTCTCGAGCAGGTTGGGATCGCGGTAGGAGACGAAGGTGAGGGCATTGGAGAGCCGGTCGATGTTGCAGAAGGCCCCGTAGGCGCCTCCCTGGACGCGGATCCGGTCCCACAGCCAGGCGTTTCTCAAATGCCGCGTGATGACGAGCGCGGAACCGTGGAAGCCGTACCCCAGAGGATCGAGGACCGCGCCCTTGCCCACGTAGTTTACCTGGGCCGGGATGGTCAGGCCTTCGAAGCGCGGCGGATGGATGGGGCTCCAGGCCTCGTGCGGGGCCGCTTCATCGGGGAGGGATTCCAAAAAGCCCGTGACCAGGGGATCCACCCGGGACCAGCCTTCCTGGTCCACGGTGACGTTCAGGGTGACGGCGCCTCGACGAACCAGACTGCTGCGCACCTCTTCCAGGGCGGAGAGGACGGCGGGCCACTCCCGGTCCACCATGTCCAGAAGCTCCCGGAGGAAGAAGAGGTAGTTCAGGCCGCTCATCTGCTCGGCCGCCCAGCTCGCCTCCCCGAAATGGGCGGAGAGCCGCCTGCTCACCACCTGGTGGCCGGACGGCACCAGGCCCTGCTCCTTGCGGGCCTTGGACTCCAGCACGATCTGGCGGAACCGTTCGCGGTCATCCAGCCTGACCCCGAGCAGGACGTCCCGGAGGATCTCCATGAGATCCCCGGCCTTGGGGGTCATGGCCTTGGCCCGGAGAAACATCCAGGCGGCGCCTCGCGGGTCCTCGCGGGCGGCCGAGAGGAAGTAGGAGGGCACGATTCCGCCGGTCTTTCGGCTGATGCGCTGGCTGAGGGAGACGTAGTCCTCGCTCTCGGTCCCCATCTCCAGGAGGGCCCGGCCGAAGAGCCGCACGTAGGGCAGGAGCCCGGGCCGGAGGGCGTGGAGGTTCAGGCCCACGTCCAGGTAAGTGATCCCGTTCGTGAACAGGTCGTGGAGCAGCAGATCCGTGCCGCCGCGCTCCTGCACCTCCTCGGGGATCTCCTTGTTCCCAGGGGGCAAATCCTCCAGCCGGAGGGTGGGAATGGAGGCCAGGGCCTCGGGCGGGTCGGGCTTCTCCTGGAGCTCCCGCAGGGTCTTCGTGGTCTCGACGGCCTGCTGGAGCTCTTCCGGCCCCATGGCCTCCCGGGCCTTTCGGAGGCGCTCCTGCTCCCCGGCCGCCTGCCGGGCGGAGAGACCCGGTTCGGGCGCCAGCACGACGGTCGCGCGGTGAGGGTTGTCCAGAAAGAGGCGTTCGATCATCCCGCTGAACAGGGAGCCGTTCTCCCCGATGCGGGACTTGAGGGCGGAGAGCGGGGCTTCAAAGGCCACCAGCGCCAGGGGGTCCCGGTCATAGAGCCAGGTGGTGAGGCTCCGGAGCATGAGGAGGAGCCCCCGGGGGAAGTGGCCGGTGTTGTTCTCGCGGAGCCCGAACTCGAGGGTGTTCACGGCCGCCTCCACGGTTCGGGGATCGATCCCGTCCCTGGAGAGCCGCTTCAGGGTGTCCAGGATCAGGGGCTCCACCCGGTCCGCGTCCTCGGTCCTCACGCCCTTGAGCCCGGTGGAAAAGAACATCTGGCGAAGCTCGCTCTCCAGGCCCCCGCCCGCCAGGGCCTCTCCCAGCCCCGAGTCGATCAGGGCCTTTCGGAGGGGGGAGCCGGGCATGCCCAGGAGGATGTAGTCGAGCACGAAGCAGGCCAGGGCGTCTTCGGGTTCGGGCTCCGCGGCCAGCACCCAGTTCACGGTGACCATGCCCTTGGAGGAGGCCTGCTCGTCCTCTCCGGGGTCGAAGGGCTCCGTGCGAAGAAGGGGCTCGGAGAAGGGTTCCTGAACGGGGACCGAGGAGTCGATCTCGAGCCGGTCGAAATCGCGCAGATACCCCTCGGCGATCTCCAGCCGGGTGTCCGGGTCGTCGTCGCCGTAAAAGAAGAGGCGCGCATTGGAGGGGTGATAGTAGCGCCGGTGGAACTCCCGGAACTGCTCGTAGGTCAGGTCCGGGATTTGACGCGGGTGCCCGCCCGAGTCGAGGCCGTATGGGGTGTCCGGGAACAGCGTCTGCTGGCTGTACTCGGCGAGCAGGGAGTCGGGCGAGGAGTAGGCGCCCTTCATCTCGTTGTAGACCACGCCCTTGAAAACCATGGGTCCGTCCACCCGGTCCACCTCGAAGTGCCACCCCTCCTGCTGGAAGATGGCGGGCGTGATGCGGGGGTGGAAGACGGCGTCGAGGTAGACGTCGATGAGGTTGTAGAAGTCCTGCACGTTCTGGCTGGCCACTGGGTAGCAGGTCTTGTCCGGGTAGGTCATGGCGTTCAGAAAGGTCTTCAGCGAGCCCTTCAGAAGCTCCACGAAGGGCTCCTTGACCGGGTACTTGCGGGAGCCGCAGAGGACCGAATGCTCCAGGATGTGGGCGACGCCGGTGGAGTCCGGGGGCGGCGTGCGGAAGGTGATTCCGAAGACCTTGTTCTCGTCGTCGTTGATCAGGCTGAGCAGCTCGGCGCCGGTGCGGGCGTGCCGGAAGAGCTCGGCGCGGGTGTTCAGCTCGGGGATGTCCCGGGTGCGGATGCGCTCGAATCCGTGGGTCGTGGTCATGCTTTTTCTCCTGACTCCATGAAAAACCGGTAAAAGGCCGCGAGCACCAGCGCGTGGGTGATCCGGTTCTCCCGGATCAGCCGGGGGACGTCGGAGAGCGGTCGAACCAGGACCTCGATGTCCTCCTTGTCGTCCTGGTCCTGGCCGCCGTCGGGAAACACGTCCCGGGCCAGGAAGGTGTGGCAGCGGTTGTTCAGGATGGCGGGGTTGGGGTGGACGTACCCGAGGCGTGTCATCTCCCGGGACAGGTAGCCGGTTTCCTCGGCCAGCTCCCGCCGGGCCGCACCCTCCGGAGTGTCTCCGGGCTCCACGATGCCGCCCGGAATCTCCAGGGTGTTCTCCCCGGTCCCGTGGCGGTACTGGCGGATCAGGATCACCTCGTCCGCCGGTGTCAGGGGAATGACGTTCACCCAGTCGGTGGACTCCAGGACATAGAATTGGTGGGCCTTCCCGGTCCGCGGGGAGCGGGCCCGATCGGTTCGAAGGTGAAAGATGCGGTATGTCCGGTCCCACTCGCTGGACAGGACTTCCCAGGGTTTCGGCGGCATGGGTGCTCCTCTCTCGGTCGTTTTCTGTGCTGGAGACGATGATAGGGAAAAGGGTTCGGGGGTTCAAGGGGAAACAGGTGGGGCGGAGCCCCGGCTCACCCGGGGGACGGGCGGGGAGAGGAGCGGCCGGGATCCCGCCGAAAGAACGCCTCCACATCGGCGAGCTCGTGCTTCAAAGGCATGGCGGGAAGGCTGCGGAAGAAACGGGCGCCGTATCGGGCCGTGACGATCCGTGCGTCCAGGACGGCCAGGACGCCGCGGTCCGCGCTGCTGCGAACGAGGCGTCCCAGGCCCTGCTTGAGGGAGATGATCGCCGCGGGAAGCTGGTAGTCCATGAAAGGGTTGTCCCCGCGGGTGCGGATCGCATGGATGCGGGCCGCCACCAGCGGATCCCCGGGCGAATCGAACGGGAGCTTGTCCACCACGAGACAGCTCAGGGCCTCGCCCGGGACGTCCACCCCCTGCCAGAACGAGCCCGTGGCGAGGAGCACGGAGTGGACGTCCCGTGTGAAACGCTCCAGGAGAACGGATCGGGGCGCCTCCCCCTGCCGGTACAGGGTGTAGGGGAGCTCTCCGGAAAGCCGCTGGTGCACGCGGTTCAAATTGTGGTAGCTCGTGAAGAGCACCAGGGCCCGCCCCTCGCTGATCCGGAGGAGCTCGAGGATCCGTTCGGCCGCACGGTCCGCGAATTCCGGCCTGGAAGGAAGCGGCAGGTCTCCGGGCACGTACATGAGGGTCTGGGACTCGAAGTCGAAGTGGCTTTCGTAGATGCCCTCCAGGAGGTTTTCCCGGAGCCCCAGCCGGGACCGAACATAGTGGAAGTCCCCGTTCGTGGCGAGCGTGGCGGAGGTGAGCACGAGGGTCTCGAGGCTGTCGTACAGATGCTCCTGAAGGGGGCCGGACACGTCCAGGGGCGAGGCGTGGAGCTGGACGCCCGTTCTTCGGCGCTCGTACCAGGCCAGCCAGTCCGGGTCGTCCGACTCCAGGATCACGTCCAGGGCCCGGGCCAGGTTCCCGGCGCGGGAGGGGAAGCCCTGCAGGACCGGATCAGCGGTCCGGTCCAGCCCGCAACGTTCCTGAACCCGGTCCAGCTCCCTCCGGAGAACCGCAGCCGTCTCCTCCCGGAGAAACGCCCGGGCCGCTTCGTCCAGCAGCCCCCGTTCGGGACGCTCCAGGAAGAACATCCGGATCGCCTCGGCTGAGGACCGGATCGCCTTTAGTGCCCTTTCGAGCGGTCTACCTTCGAAGTCGGGGTCGTC
>JAIPEI010000110.1 GCA_021737245.1 Deltaproteobacteria bacterium
GGCCGAGGCGGAAGAAGCCCATAAAAAGGCCAAGGAAAAAGGGCGGGAAGAGCTCCTCGAGTTGAGACGCAAACGCGCTGAGGCGCGCGAGAAACACGCCGCCCAGCGCGGCGCGGAAGTGTGCGAGGAAGTTCCCAAGACCGCGGCCAAGGAACAGCTCGACCTGGTGGACAGGCTGACCCGGAACATCGATCGCATCCACCGCCGCGTGTAATACCAATCGGATACCGAGAAGAGGAGGAACCTCAGATATGACATCAGAAGACGTCAAGAAAAAAGACAAGGCGAAAAAAGCCGCAGACCCGCGCGACCTCACGGTGGACGTGGCCACGCAGGACATGATCGCCCGCTCGCGGGACATGGAGATCGAGACGATCTTCGATCGGGCCCAGACCATGAAGCCGTGCAACATCGGTGTGCAGGGAACCTGCTGCAAGAACTGCGCACAGGGTCCCTGCCGTCTGCCGCTCCCCAAAAGCGGGATCGAGGGCGAGGACACCCGCAAGGGCCTGTGCGGCGCCACGGCCGAGACCATCGCCGCACGGAACTTCGCACGCATGGTGGCCGCCGGCGCGGCGGCGCATTCGGACCACGGCCGGGGCGTGGCCGAGACCTTCCTGGCCGCCGCCCGCAAGGAGACCGAGGACTACAAGATCCGCGACACCAAGAAGCTTTTGGAGGTCGCGCCGGACTTCGGCGTGGAGATCTTTGTCGAGGGCGAGAACGGCGAGCAGGTGGATCGGGATATCGACGAGATCGCCCTCGAGGTGGCTGAGAAGGCACTGGCCCAGTGGGGACAGCAGGAGGGCGAGATCTGCACGCTCAAGCGGGCGCCCGAGCCGCGCTACGAGCTCTGGAAGAAGCTCGGCGTGGTCCCCCGGGGCATCGACCGGGAGATCGTGGAGATCATGCACCGGACCCACATCGGCGTGGACCAGGACTACGAGAACCTCACCGAGCAGTGCACCCGGGCGGCCCTGGCCGACGGCTGGGGCGGGTCCATGATCGCCACGGACCTCCAGGATATCCTCTTCGGATGCCCCTACCCGCTCAAAAGCTCGGCCAACCTGGGCATCCTCAAGGAGGACCACGTCAACATCATCATCCACGGCCACGAGCCGCTCCTGAGCGAGATGATCGTCCAGGCCGCCGAGCTCCCCGAGATGGTGGAGATGGCCAAGTCCAAGGGCGCCAAGGGCATCCAGCTGGGCGGCATCTGCTGCACGGCCAACGAGATCCTCATGCGCCACGGGGTTCCCCTGGCCGGAAACTTCCTCCAGCAGGAGCTGGCCATCGTGACCGGCGCGGTGGAGGCCATGGTGGTGGACGTCCAGTGCATCATGGAGAACATCGCCAACGTGGCGGACTGCTTCCATACCAAGATCATCACCACGAACCCCCGCGCCAAGATCGCGTCCGGCCACACCACCCACATCGAGTTCGACGAGCACACGGCCTTTGCGGATGCCAAGCGGATCGTACAGGAGGCCATCGACAACTTCCCCAACCGGGAGAAGGATGTCATGATCCCCAACCAGAAGTCCGAGCTGATCGCGGGCTTCAGCTACGAGGCCATCAACTACCATCTGGGAGGCACCTTCCGGGGCTCCTACACCCCGCTCAATGACAACATCATCAACGGCCGGATCCGCGGCATCGGCGGCGTGGTGGGCTGCAACAACGCCCGGACGCTCCATGATGACGGCCACCTCACCGTGGTCAAGGAGCTCATCAAGAACGACGTGATCGTGCTCACCACGGGTTGCAACGCCATCACCTGCGGCAAGGCGGGGCTTCTCACGCCCGAGTCCGCGGCCGTTTACTGCGGCCCGGGTCTGGCCGAGGTGTGCGAGACCGTGGGCATTCCACCGGTCCTCCACATGGGCTCCTGCGTGGACAACAGCAGGATCCTCATGGCGGCCACCGAGGTGGTCAAGGCCGGCGGGCTCGGAAACGATATCAGCGACCTTCCGGCGGCCGGATCCGCCCCCGAGTGGATGAGCGAGAAGGCCATCAGCATCGGCCATTACTTCGTGACGTCGGGGGTCTACACGGTGTTCGGCGTGACCCTGCCGGTGGGCGGGGCGCCGGTCTTCGAGAACTACCTCTACAACGAGCTCGAGGAGATCTACGGCGGCATGTGGGACATGGTGGCGGATCCCTACGAGCACGCCCGGAAGATGATCGCCCACATCGACAAGAAACGGAAGGCCCTCGGCATCGACAAGGCGCGCGAGAGGGTCCTCCTGGACATGGCCGACCGGCAGAAGCTGGAAGACGCGGCCTGATCGAACGGGACGGGCGGGTTCGACCCTCGGACCCGCCGAACCCCCGTTTCGTGAAACAACCCTAGATCAAAACACCTCTTAAGAAGGGAGGACTCAGGTTATGTCGAAACTCGTTGCTTTTGCAGCCATACAGGGTGCATACAATATCGTCTCCAAGGCTGAGGGTAAGTACAAACGGGCCCTCGAGAAGTTCGGCGGTGCCCAGAAGGTCGAGTTCCCCAACACCGCCTACTTCCTGCCCATCATCTACTCCCTGACCGGGATCAAGGTCACGGACCTCGACTCGGCCAGGCGGCCGCTCGACTTCGCCCGCAAGCTCCTGCCGCCCCACGTCAAGAAGGACTGCCACCTGCCGTTCCTGGGGCCCCTGCTGGACGCGGGCATGGCGGCGCTGTTCGCCGAGGAGATCGTGGAGGCCATCCGTTACGTGGAGGATCCGGACTTCTACCAGCCCTCGGTGGAGGACCCGGACGTGGACAACGGCAAGATCTGGCTGGGCGCTGCGGACGACACCATCATGCGGAAGCGCGGGGTGGAGTTCGTGGACGGCACCGCCCCGGGCTTCGCGGCCATCGTGGGTGCGGCACCGGACTCGGCCACGGCCAAGAAGATGGCTGAGGAGTACCAGGTCAAGACCATTTACGTGTTCATGGCCGCCAACCAGAGCGGTACCACCTTTGCCGAGCAGCTCCTCGAGGAGAACGTCCAGCTCGGGTGGAACACCCGCCTGGTGCCCTTCGGACCGGACATCTCTGCGGCGGTGTTCGCCCTGGGGTTCGCCAACCGTGCCGGCATGGCCTTCGGCGGCATCGAGCCGGGCGACTACAAGAAGATGCTTGCCTACCAGAAGAACCGCGTGTTCGCCTTTGTGAACGCCCTGGGTGAGGTGAACGCAGAGTGGGCGGCCAACGCGGCCGGCTGTGTGAACTGGGGTTTCCCCACCCTCGCGGACACGGACATCCCGGAGATCCTGCCCACGGGCGTGTGCACCTACGAGCACGTGGTGGCCAATGTGGAGCACGACGAGATGCCCTCCCGATCCATCGAGGTGCGCGGCCTCAAGGTCACCATCACGGAGATCGACATCCCGCTGGCCTACGGCCCGGCCTTCGAGGGGGAGCGCGTCCGCAAGGACGACCTCTACCTGGAGATGGGCGGCGGCAAGACCCAGATGACCGAGCTCTGCAAGATGGCCGACATGAACGAGATCGAGGACGGCAAGGTGGAGGTCATCGGCCCCGAGGTCAAGGACATCAAGAAGGGGGACCGGCTCCCGCTGGGTATCTACGTCCAGGTGGCGGGCCGCCAGATGCAGGAGGACTTCGAGCCCATCCTGGAGCGCCAGATCCACCATCTGATCAACTACGCCCAGGGCATCATGCACATCGGGCAACGGGACATCTCCTGGGTCCGCGTGGGTGAGCAGGCCGTGGAAAAGGGCTTCTCCCTCAAGGACATCGGCACCATCCTCCACGCCAAGTTCCACCAGGACTTCGGCAGCATCCTGGACAAGGTCCAGGTGACCATGTACACCAAGCAGGAGGACGTGGACAAGCTGACCAAGCGCGCGCGCCAGGAGTACAAGCACCGCGACGAGCGCGTGGAGAGCATGACCGACGAGGACACGGAACCCTTTTACTCCTGCACGCTGTGCCAGTCCTTCGCGCCGAACCACGTTTGCGTGGTGAGCCCGGAGCGGACCGGCCTCTGCGGGGCCTACAACTGGATGGATTGCAAGGCCTCCTTTGAGATCAACCCCACCGGACCCAACCAGCCCGTGGAGAAGGGCGAGTGCACGGATCCGGTCCTGGGTGCCTGGCAGGGCGTGGACGACTTCGTGTACAAGACCTCGCGCCAGGCCATCAGCCACGTGAACTTTTACAGCGTGGTACAAGATCCCATGACCACCTGCGGCTGCTGCGAGTGCATCGCCGCGGTCCTTCCGGGTGCCAACGGCGTCATGACGGTCCACCGCGACTACCTGGGCGAGACCCCGTCTGGCATGAAGTTCACCACCCTGGCGGGCGTTATGGGCGGAGGACAGTCGTCCCCCGGTTTTGTGGGACACTCCAAGTTCAACATCACCCAGCGGAAGTTCATCAAGGGCGACGGCGGCCTCAAGCGCCTGGTCTGGGTGCCCAAGTCGCTCAAGGAGGAGATCAAGGAGCGGTTCCAGAAGCGGGCCGAGGAGGAAGGCATGCCGGACCTGCTCGATCGCGTGGCCGACGAGACCGTGGGGACCACCGAGGAGGAGATCATGGCCTTCCTCAAGGAGAAGGACCACCCTGCGCTGAAGATGGATTCCATTGTCGGCGGGTAGCCCCTTTGGAATCCGGCTGAGTCGGCACAAGCTTCGAGATGAATCCTGAACAATCTTCGCAATGAGGAGAAAACCATGGGACTGACTGGTATTCAGATCTTCAAAATGCTGCCCAAGACAAACTGCGGAGAGTGCGGCGTTCCAACCTGCCTGGCGTTTGCCATGAACCTGGCCTCGGGCAAGGCGGAGCTGGACGCCTGTCCGTACGTGTCGGAAGAGGCCCGGGAGCAGTTGGCCGAGGCCTCCGCACCGCCGATCCGCCCTGTGGCGATCGGCGCCGGTGTGCGGGCCTTCAAGATCGGCGGCGAGACGGTCATGTTTCGCCACGAGAAGACGTTTTACAACCCGACCGCGCTGGGCGCCCTGGTCACTTCCGACACGGACGCGGCTGCACTCGACCAGAAGCTCAAGGAGTGGAACGCCCTCCAGTTCGAGCGTGTCGGGATCAATCTCCGCCCCGATCTCGTGGCCCTCAAGGACGTGAACGGGGACGCCGCGGCGTTCGGTGCGGCCGCCAAGAAGATCGCCTCGGAGAGCGAGTTCAACCTCGTGCTCATGAGCGACAAGGTGGACGTGCTCAAGGCGGGCGTCGAGGCGGACGGCTTCAAGAAGCCGCTCCTGTACGCCGCCACGGCGGACAACGCGGACGACCTGGGGAACCTGGCCAAGGAGAACAACCTGCCCCTGGCCGTGAAGGCCGACGATGTCGACGGCCTGGTGGCCCTGACCGACAAGCTGACCGGCATGGGCCTCAAGGACCTCGTTCTGGACGGGGGGGCCAGGGAGCCCAAGCAGCTGTTCGAGAACCAGGTGGGCATCCGCCGGGCGGCCCTCAAGGCGGGGAACCGCTCCGTCGGGTTCCCCACCATCACCTTCCCCTGCGAGATGGCGGGGAACCTGGACATGGAGACCGTGATCGCGGGCCTTCTCATCGCCAAGTACGCCGGCATCGTGATCCTGTCCGATTTCAAGGGTGAGAGCCTCTTCCCGCTCCTGCTCGAACGACTCAACATCTACACGGACCCGCAGCGGCCCATGACCGTGACCCAGGGGATCTACGAGGTGGGTTCTCCGGACGAAAACTCTCCGGTGCTCATCACCACGAACTTCTCGCTCACATACTTCATCGTGAGCGGGGAGATCGAGGCGAGCCGGATCCCGAGCTGGCTGCTGATCATGGACACGGAAGGCCTTTCGGTGATGACCGCGTGGGCGGCCGGGAAGTTTGTGGGAGACGCCGTGGGGATGTTCGTGAAGAAGTGCGGTATCGCCGACAAGGTGAAGCACCGCAAGATCATCATCCCCGGCTACGCCGCGGCGATCAGCGGGGACATGGAGGAGGAGCTCCCGGACTGGGAGATTTTGATCGGACCCAGGGATGCGTCCCTGATCCCGAAGTTCCTCAAGGACTTGAAGTAGCCGCCTTTTGCGGCATATCCCCGACCCCGTTCGAGATGGAGAGAGCCTATGTTATTGATCGGAGAAAATCTGAACGTCATCAACCGGGAGATCGGAAAGGCCTTCAAGGAAAAGGATCCGGGGCCCATTGCCGCGGAAGCGAAGCGGCAGAAGGAAAAGGGCATGGACTGGATCGACATCAACCTGGGCCCGGCGCGCAAGGGCGGTCCGGAGCTGATGGAGTTCGTGGTCAAGACGGTCCAGGAGGAGATCGGCGACGAGATCCCCCTCTGCCTCGACACCTCGAACATCGAGGCCATGGAAGCCGGTCTGGCGACCCACAAGGGTAAGGCCATCATCAACTCGATCATGGCCCGGCCGGAGCGGTACGAGAAGATGATCCCGCTGGCGGTCAAGTACAAGGCGAACATGATCGCCCTCATGTGGGGTCCGGAAGGGCTGCCGCGTGACGAGAACGAGCGCGCCGCTCTGGCCGTGGAGCTCCTGTACGCGGCCAACGAGGCCGGCGTCCCCAACGAGGACATCTTCGTGGACGGCATCGTCACGCCGGTCAACATCCAGCAGCCGCAGCTCATGAGCCTCATGGCCTTCCAGGAGATGCTCCAGGACATCGCCCCTGGGGCCAAATCGACCTGCGGCCTGTCCAACATTTCCAACGGTCCGCCGGACCACCTCCGCCCCATCCTGAACCAGACCTATATGGTGATGCTGGAGCGGAAGGGCATGTACTCGTGCATCGCGGACGCCTATGACGATCAGCTGGTCGCCATCGCCCGGGGCGAGCGGCCGGACATCGTGGAGGTCATCCACAAGGTGATGGACGAGGAGGCCGTAGACATAGGCTCCCTGTCCAAAGAGCTTCAGGAATACGTCAAGACGGCCAGGGTCATTTTGGGCTTCTCCCTCTACTCGGACTCCTGGCTGGAGCTGTAGTGGGGACTTGAACGCGCCTTCGGGCCGCCGTAATCGGAGGCCCCCCCATGGATCGGCCGTTGCCGCATGGGGAGGCCTTTCTGTTTGAGGCTGCGGTCCCGCCGGACGGGGGGCTGCACGTGCGATGAACGTGAGAGCGGCGCCGGTCCTGGACCGGCGGGCGGGGGGATCGAAAAGAGATATGAAAGACAAGGACGAGCTGCCCATGATGGAGGCATCGCCGGGTGATCTGGAGCGGTCGGAGCAGGACCGGATGATCGAGGCGGGCCTCAAACGGATCGGGCGGAAGATTCTGGTGATGAGCGGCAAAGGCGGTGTGGGGAAGAGCACGGTGGCGGCTGCCGTAGCACTTTTTCTCGCGAATCGGGGCTTCCGGGTGGGTCTTCTGGACGTCGATCTCCATGGTCCGAGTATTCCGCGCCTTCTCGGAATTCGTGGCGGCCTTCAGATGGAGGAGAAAGGTGTGGTGCGTCCCTTTGCCGTGAACGGGAACCTCTCCGTGATGTCCATGGAGATGGTCCTGGGAGAAAACAAGGACACGGCGGTGATCTGGAGGGGGCCACTCAAGATCAGCGCCATCCGCCAGTTCATTTCCGACATCGAGTGGGGGGATCTCGACTTTCTCGTGGTGGATTCACCGCCGGGAACCGGAGACGAACCCCTCACCGTGGCCCAGACCATCCCGGATGCGGAGGCCCTGATCGTCACCACGCCGCAGGAGATCAGCCTGGCCGATGTCCGGAAATCCATCCACTTCTGCCGGCAGGTCGATTTGCCCATCCTCGGTCTCGTGGAGAACATGACCGCCATGACCTGCCCCCACTGCGGAAAAGAAGTGAGCCTCTTCGGTTCGGGCGGGGGCGCAAGCCTGGCCGAGCGGATGGACCTCCGACTGATGGGCGGGATCCCGGCGGATCCCGGCATGGTGGAGCTCGGTGACCGCGGGGCGCTGGCCCGTCTGCTGGAGGGGCCGGAAAGCGAAGTGCGCCGGGCGTACGACCGGATCGTGGACGGGATCCTCGAAGGCGGATCCAACACCAATCCAGCCTCCTCTCCGGCGTAGGAGGGAGAAGGCGCGGGGCGAGGGTTGTCCCGGAAAGGGGAGCCGGAGCCATGGCACAGATCTTTGTCTGCCATCTCTTCTTCGGTCTGATCCTGATCGTCTACGGAGCCCAGGTCTGACCGTTCCTGGAGGGCCTCGGGTATCTTCAGGCCTCCCTGAACACCTACATTCCCATCCTCCTGGTCTTCCCGGCCAGGCAGCACGTTTTCGTGCGGACACGCCGCCGTCTGGAGGCCGCGGGGTCCGGAGACGGACGGAATCTCTACACCCTTCCGCGACGCGAGTTTCTCAGCGAGTTCCTGTTCTGGCTTGTCGCAGGGCTGATCATGGCGGCCAGCTACCTCACGCTCTTTCAGGCGCCCCTGGAATCGGCCGTGAAGGTTCTCCTGGGATGCTTCAGCTTCGGGCTCCTCGGCGGGATGCTCTGCTACCTCTCCTTTGAAAAGCGGCTCATCGGGTTTCTCCGGGAGCTTCCCAACCCGCCGGACACCGTCCCGGGCAAGCTCCTGTCGGTCTCCAGGAAGATGTTCTTCTTCATGGCTACGGTCCTGGTTCTCATGGCGGGCGCCGTGCTCTTCATGGTCTACATGGACATCAACTTCCTCCTCGAGAACAGGAACACCCTCGGCCGGGAGATCTACTCCGGCGTGCTCAAGGAGATCGGCTTCGCCTTCGGCGTGCTCCTCTTTCTGAGCAGTGTCATCATCGTCCGGTACTCCAGGAACCTTCACGACATCCTGGGCATTCAGCTCAGAGTGATGGAGGAGATCGGACAGGGGAACTACCTTCGGAAGGTCCCCATTGTGAGCAGTGACGAGTTCGGGCTCATTGCGGCCAAGACGAACGAGATGATCGAGGGCCTGAGGGAGAGGGACTTCTGCGAGATCAGCTTCGGCCGCTACATGGCCCCCGAAGTGAGCGAGAAGATCCTTCGGGGCGAGGTCCCTTCGGAAGGAGAGATCCGCCTGGCCACCGTCCTCTTCTGCGACCTGAGGGGGTACACCCCGTTCGTGGAGCGGAACGAACCCCGCGAGGTGGTGGGCTTTCTCAACGAGTATTTCACGGAGATGGAGCGGGCCGTAAAGAAGTTTCACGGCATCGTCCTCCAGTACATCGGAGACGAGATCGAGGCCGTGTTCGGCGCTCCGGACGACCTGGCGGATCACGAGGAGATGGCCGTGCTGGCAGCCCTCCACATGCGGGAGCGGCTGGCGGAGCTCAACCGCCGGAGGACCGAGCGGGGGGAGGAACCGGTGGCCCACGGCGTCGGCATTCATACCGGAGAGGTCCTGGCCGGAAGCGTGGGCAGTCCGGAACGCCTCGTCTATGCGCTGGTCGGGGATACGGTGAACATCGCCTCCAGGATCCAG
>JAIPEI010000111.1 GCA_021737245.1 Deltaproteobacteria bacterium
GGGGCCCCCGCCTTGGCCTCGGTCCCGAGCGGGACGCCGGAGGAGGTCAAGCCGGAGACCGCGCCGCCTGCCCCGTCGCCCGAGCCGGTGTCCCTGCGGCGCCAACCCATGGACCTCTCCGAGGAGGGTGTCAAATCCCTCCTTGTGGAGAACGACTTCTACGCCACATGCTGGACCTACAACGGGGATTTCTGCAACCCGAACGGAGAGTTCGCCAACAGTTACCAGGACAACGGCGACGGCACGGTGACCGATCGCAGAACGGGGCTCATGTGGCAGAAGGAAGGCTCTCCCGGGGTCGTGGACTGGCCCGAGGCCGGCGAGTATGTGGAGAAGCTCAACCGGGAGCGGTTTGCCGGCCACGCCGACTGGCGCCTGCCCACCGTGGAGGAGCTCGCCTCCCTGATGGAGCGGTCGTGGCTGAACGACGATCTGTTCCTGGCGCCGGTCTTCAGCGCCGCGCTGAAGTACTGCTGGAGCGCCGACACCAAGGGCGTCGAACGGGCGTGGAAGGGCAACTTCCACCTCGGCTTCTTCCTGGACTTTCCCATGAGCGACTTGAGCGGCGTCCGCGCGGTGCGATCCGCCCGATAGCCGCGGGCTGAACGCCGCGGTTGACTCCCGCCCCTGGGACCCTCGAGGTTCCAGGGGCTTTTTTCGCGGCTCAGCGGATGGGAGGAGTGGATTTCACGAGGATCTCTCCGCTCTTGGGCCCGCAGCACCATGCCAGGTCGAAGGCCGAGAGGTTCCCGGCAAAATCGCCCCAGAGCTGGGGATAGACCGGCGAGGGCGGCCGGAAAAAGCGGAGTTCCAGGCCGGCCTCGAGGAACGGGTCCGGCTGGAGAAAGCCCCTGGCCCCTTCCTGGGCCAGAAAGGTGTCGGCCCCCAGCCGGCGGCAGATCTCGACGAGGAGGTCGTGCCCGGTGGCCTCGATCCCCAGCCCGGAGAGGAGGACCAGTCTGGTCTCCAGACCGAGCACGTCCATGAGGTGGCGGATCAGGGCCAGGTCCAGGTCCGCGAGCCGCTCGAATCGGGCCTCCAGGACCTGCTCCCACACGGCCATGTGCTCCCGGAACCAGGGGGCGTTTTGGTAGGCGTGCCGGAACGTCTCCAGGAGCTTGGCGGCCCAGGGACCCTCGTGGCAGATCCGCACGTCCCGGATGCGCTGGAGGCCGAGCCCCTTCTTCCACACCGGTACCGTGACCCAGAGGGGCCCTTGAGGACCCTTGAACCGGTTGCGGGAGACCCAGGTGGTCCCGCGGGGAAACTGCACCGTGTCGAGGATCACGAGCACGTCGGCCAGAGCGGCCTTGGCGAAAAAACCGGGAAAGGGCGCAAAGTAGGGCTGGTTCGCGGCGAGGATCATGAAACGGTTCCCCGTGCGGCCGGGAAGGGTGAACGCAGCAGCATCACGCGAAAAGCCGGGGGTCTTTCCGTTTGAGCTCCGCAGCGCGGGAGAGGGTGAAGCGTCGGGCGAAATCCGGATGCGCCAGGTAGGGGCGCTTTTCCCGCAGAACGATGTTGGTGAACGATTCCAGGACCTGGTCCTTGTCCGCTTCTCCCACAAAGTGCTTCTTGAGCTCCGCCCGGTACTCGAGGCGGTCCCCGTGCTCCCGCCTCAGGATGCTCAGCAGCCGGCCGCCCTCGGGTACGGCGTCCAGAAGTCCCGGGTCCAGGGGGATTTCGATGCGGGCCACGAGAAGCACCAGCCACCGGCCCCCGGCCATGGGCCGGCTCTCGTCCAGGAGGTCGAGGGTCAGGCCGTTTTCGAGGGGAATGGACGCCTTCAAGCGTTCGGTCATCTCTTTTCCTCGGAAATCAGATCCAGCAGCATCCGGGTCGTGTACTCCGCCGTGTCGGCCAGGCCGTCCAGGGGCATGAACCGCGCCTTTGTTCCTTCGCCATCTTCTGGTATCATGCAAAGAATGTCAAAGGATCCCGGAGACGTGAACAAACTCGACCGCGCCCGCCGGGAGAGAGGAGACGAACCGGCCCACCGCCAGGGCGGTCTCCGGATGCGGGTGGCCGATGCCCACGGCCTGGCCGTGCCGCCGGGCGTGGGCGTGGAGCTGCTCCAGGCAGCGGAGCACCCGGGCCTCCTCGGGCCGGTTGTCGAGGAAGATGTTGCGGCGGGCCGCGGACATGTGGAGCCTGCACGCTGTGGGATAGGCCTTGGACCGGCCGGAGGTGAGGCTGTCCACGAAGAAGAGCCCCTGGTCGCGGATCACGGGCAGGACCTGGGACATCTTCTCGGGCGAGGCGGTGAAGCGGGACCCCATGTGGTTGTTCATGCCGGCCACGCAGGGCAGCTCTGCGAGGTTCTCCCGGAGGGTGGAGACGATTCTGTCCGGTCCATCCTTTACGAACAGGGCCCCGGGCCCGGGGTCCAGGGTGGCGTTGCAGGGTTCCATGGGCTGGTGGAGCATGACCTGCTGTCCCCGCTCGTGGATCTCGAAGGCCAGGTCGCGGGAGTGGGCCAGCCGGGGCAGCACCGCGTAGGTTATGGGGACGCCGATCTCCAGGAACGCCCGGGCCCGGCTGCGGCTGAAACCGATGTCGTCGACGATCAGGGCGATGCGGGGGGGGCGTTCGGGTTGCGGGAGTGCAGCCCCGAAGACCGACGACCGGAACGGTCCGGCCATGGCCGTAATTCCCCAGAGCAGGCTGAGGGTTCCTTGTCGAATAAACCGCCTTCGGTCCATGGGCTCCTCTCGCTTGATTGCCGGGACGATCCCGGGGGTTGGGGGGCGGGAGGTCTGATTCTATTCACTACAACCTATAGGCGATCATGTCAAGATAAAACACCATATATAGTGTTTTTGTAGGAGTTCCTGGCGTATTGCGCAGGACCGAACAGGGAGAGACGGGAGCATGGGAGAGACCGTGGAAAAGGGGGATCTGGCGCGGCTGCGAAGCGACGCTGAGGCCGTTTTTCTGGCTGCGATCCGGCGGGTGGACCCTTATGAGGCCGTGAAGCGGTTTGTTCGAAGGGAGGGTCGAAGACTGCTCCTGGGGGAGAGGCCCGGATCCGCCGGAGACCTGGACCTGGACGCATACCAGCGGGTCTTCGTGGTGGGCGGGGGCAAGGCCACGGCGCCCATGGCGCGGGCCCTGGAGGAGCTGGCGGGGGACCGCATCACCGAGGGCCGGATCAACGTGAAGTACGGGTTTTCCGAGACGCTGGAGCGGACCGCGATCATGGAGGCGGATCATCCCGTGCCGGACAGGAGCGGCGTGGACGGGACCCGGGACATCATGGATCTTCTGGCGCAGGCCGGAGACCGGGACCTGGTGATCTCGCTGATCTCCGGCGGGGGATCGGCCCTGCTGCCGCAGCCCGCCGGACGCATCCGCCTGGAGGAGAAGCAGGCCGTCACCCGGAAGCTTCTGGAGTGCGGGGCGAGCATCGACGAGATCAACGCCGTGCGGAAGCACATCTCCGGGTCCAAGGGGGGGCAGATGGCCAGGGCCGCCGCTCCCGCCACCACGGTCAACCTCATGCTCTCCGACGTGGTGGGAGACCGGATGGACGTCATCGCCTCGGGTCCGTTCGTGCCGGATGCGAGCACCTTCCAGGACGCCTGGCACACTCTGGACCGCTACGGACTGCTCCCGGACCTGCCGAACGCGGTGCGGGAGCATTTGGAGCAGGGCCGGAACGGGGTGATCCCCGACACCCCGAAGGCCGGAGACCCCGCCTTCGAACGGGTGACGAATCTCATCATCGGGAGCAACATCCAGGCCCTGGAGCGGGCCGCCCAGGAGGCCGGGTCCCTGGGGTACGCTCCCCTGATCCTGTCCTCCATGATCGAGGGGGAGACCCGGGACGTGGCCAAGGTGCACGCGGCCATAGGCCGGGAGATGCTCAAGACAGGGCGGCCTCTGGCGCCGCCTGCGTGCGTGATCTCCGGCGGCGAGACCACCGTGACCATTCGGGGGAAGGGACGGGGCGGAAGGAACCAGGAGTTCGGCCTGGCCGCCGCCCTGGAGCTGGCGGGGCTTCCCTCCCGGATCGTGCTCCTGAGCGGGGGAACGGACGGAAACGACGGCCCCACGGACGCGGCCGGCGCGGTGGTGGACCCTACGACCGTCGAACGGGGAAGGGCATCCGGCCTGGATGCGGAGGCCTATCTGGACGACAACGACGCCTACACGTTTTTCTCGGCCACGGGCGACCTGCTGATGACCGGCCCAACGAAGACGAACGTGATGGACGTGCGGTTGGTTATGGTGAAGTAAGAGGAAAGAGACCTCTTTTCTCTTCTTTTTTACAGCTCCCCGTTCCACCGCTTGATCAGATACGGCTTGGTCATCTCGAAGGTGACGCAATCCTCTTCGATGGCCTCCTCGGCCTGCTGGGTGGACATCCGCCGGGTCTTCTTGACAAAGGAAAAGGTTCGCCCGTAGTAGAGCGGGATCAGGGATTCCATGAGCAGGTCGGGCTCCCGGACCCGGTCGCGGTAGGCCACGCCCATGTCGAAGAGGATCCGCGCCCACAGGTCGGTGGGAAAGGCGAAGACCCGCTCCTTCATGCCCTTGATCTCCATCAGCTTTCCGAAGACATCCTCGAAGAGGGCCTCCTTCCAGATCTCTTCGTACTCGTCGAAACCGGCGTGAAACTTCTTGAAGAGCTTCTGGGCGTCCACGTCCACCTTGGGCGGCATCTCCACCTCGCCGAGGCCGAACCCGTAGATGGCCGTGGGCTTGCTGTACTTGACCCGCATCCAGGTGTCGTCGAAATGGGACATCAGCGAGAAGATGGTGCCGATGACCTGGCGGAACATGGGGCCGAGGGAGGAGGCCGGGTCTTTGGGGCGGTGAATCTTGGGCCGTCCCATGAAGGACTGGCAAATGGGTACGCCCTGGTTGAGGGCGATGGTGGTCATCCAGATGTCGATGCCGAAGTTGGCCGTGGCCTCGTCCCACGCCTCGTTCTCCAGGTAGATCCGGGCAAGGTCCCCGCTGAACCCGAAGTCCCCGCCGATGGGCTGCCGCACCCGCCGGCCGTAAAGGGTCCTCGACAGGGGATAGGCGATGCCGTTGGTGATGGTGCCGTCATACTTGTGGCGGACATAGAGGGGGGCCACGTAGGAGAAGTCGTTGAACAGGGGTTCACCCAGATGCCGGATCCACTGGGGCGTAATGCTCTTGAGATCCGCATCCACCACCACGACGGCCTTGGCCTCCAGCTCGAGAATCTTTTCGAACAGGTTCCTGAAGTTGTTCCCCTTGCCCTTGACGCCGGGCTCGGTGGACAGGTAGATCTTGGACCGCTCCGTCGGCGTGTTCAGGAAGGCCTCCCTGGTCCCGTCGGGCGAGTTGTTGTCCGTGTTGATGATGACCGAGCGCACCTCGGGAAAGAACTTGACCAGGCCCTCGCTTGCCTGCTTGACCGGGTAGCTGATGGAATCCGCTTCGTTGTAGGATGGGATGCAGACAACCAGATCCGCCTTGTCGACTCCGTCCGGATTGACTTCTTTCTCGAACATCTCAGCACAAGCCTCCGTATCGCCGGTTTGCGGCCGGAAATGGTTTTCCGGCAAGGGTGCGTCTTACGCGTTAACGCTCACCGTCAGAAGATCCAGGACCGCCCGGTTCCAACCGTCGGGCCCCGGTTTCCCGGTGATTCGAATGCCGGGGACCGCTTCAGCCATGTCCCCTATGGGGCGGGATGAGCGAACCAGCACGGGCTCGTCCACCCGCATCAACATGGGTAGATCGTTGGGGCTGTCTCCCAGGCCGGCCGTTCGAACCGCCGGCCGCTCGCTGCGAAACCAGTCCGTGAGCAGGGAGACCGCCTTCCCCTTGTCGCACCCCCCGAAGAGGTGCAGGAACCGCCCGCCTGCGGTCACCTGGAGTCCCCGTTCTTGCGCGGCCCGCTCGAGGAGATCGAGATCCGTTTTCCCGGGGTCGTTCATCACGAAGGGCTCGTCGTACTCCCTTTGCGCGGCCCGCCCGGCGTCTTCCGGGGAGAGGCCTGTGAGGCGGGCGATCTCCCCTGCGCCCATGTCGGAAAAGCCCCTGATATCCGGCCGGCTCAGCTCCTCCCGGATCTCCCGGAGGGACCGGGCGACGACGTCGTATGGAACGCCCAGATGCAGCACGTGCCCGCCCCCGCCGTCGGGAAGGGACTCCGCGGGCGGCGCCTGGGGACAGCCGGCTGGAAACACGATGCCTCCGCCGTTCTCCGGGACGAACGGCCAGTCGAGCCCCAGGGCCTTCCGAAGGAGCTCCATCTCGGCGCGCGTCTTGCTCGACACCAGGACCAAGGGGACGCCCCGCTCCCGGCAGCGTTCCAGGGCCTCGACGGCCGGTCCCCACCCGTAGGTGTCGTGGTCCAGCAGGGTGCCGTCCAGGTCCGTGAAGATGACGAGATCCGTTCGTTGTCCCCCCCTCGTCATGGACGCGCTGTCCCCGCCTGTTCTCACCGGTCCCCCTCTTTCTCCTCACCGAAACCGCTGCTTCTCCTCCTCCACCGCCTCGATCAGGTCGTAGAAGATGTTGGGAAGCTTGTTGGAGACCCGCTCCCAGGAAACGGTGGTGGGTGTCTGGAACAGGGCCCGGCGTGTCTTTTCCTCCACCCGGAGAATGGTTTGGGCCAGCCCCTCCTCCAGGAAGGGCCTGAACTCCGGGTGGGTGTTCACCAGCCGCAGAAAACGCTCGGTCATCCTCATGGGCGAGGTCAGCAGCTCGCCCGCGTGAAGGATGGAGTACCTGAATACGTTCTTGACGAGGTTTTCCTCCCCCTCCCGGTCATAGCTCAGGAAGCTGAACCCGGAGTCGTCGGAGTACTTCTTGATAAGCTCCTCGGCCACGGCCTGGTAGGTGATCGAGAGATCCCGGATGAAGGTGTCCGAGATCTCCAGGCCTTCCTCGATGACGAGGGCGTTCATGAGGGTGGTCACGATGTCCACGGCCATGCGATTGAGGCCCCTGGTGTGGTCGTCTTTCGACACCTCCTGGTGCTTGTGGTCGAACGGTCTGTCCGTGAACATGACCTGGGCCGCCGAAGAGGCTTTTCGGTACACCTCGATCAAAGTGAAAATCTCCACGCCCCAGTTGGTGGCAAAGCGCATCTTCTTCAAGAGGTCCGAGTGAAAGGCCACCTCCCCCGAGAGCTGGTAGTTGAACCCCAGAAGGAAATCGATCAGGCGGAGCATCCGTTCGTCCTTGCTCTCTGTGAACTTGCGCTTGAGGGTCAGCAGCAGCGGATCGAGCAGGAGGCGCTTGACGCGGCCGTACAGAGCCCCGTCACGGATGCGCGTGTAGTAGGCCTTGGAAAAGTCGTAGTTGAGCGTCACCACCGGGTAGAGGAGCCGGTCCAGCTGGACCGCCTTGAAGGTCCGGATATCCGCGTCGATGAGTCCGACGGACTTGGCGCCCAGGGCCAGGGCGATCCCGAAGCTCAGGAACATGTTCCGCCCCTTGCCCGGCTCCTGGATGTTGAAGCCCGCACGGGTCAGCCTGTGATAGATCGCCGAAAAGCCGGGACCGTCGTTCCACTGGAGGACATAGTTGCGGATGCCCTGCGCCCGGATGAGCCCGTGAAGCTCGCGGGCCTCTTCCTCCCCCGCCTGGTCCAGGCCGAAAATGATGCTCGAGAGATACGAGGTGCCGGCGAGCTGCTTGAGTATGTTCTCGAACACGGGGCGGTTGGCGGGTTCCGTGTACTCGCTCGCGAGCAGGGGGATGATCAGCACGGTCTTCTGCCACTTGGAGTGGAGGCGAAGCCGGTTCTTGAGATGCTTTCGGTCCTGTCTCCGAAGGATGTGGAATGTCGTGATCCTGCTGTGGGTCTGGCTGAAGTTCGAGATGGCTCGTCCCTCCCCGCGAGATCCGGACTGCTGACCGCCTTCATTCGAAGGTAGTGGAATCGGAGAACGATGTCAATGCGTCGCGGGCCGCGGTCGGCGGGGCCTGGACGTCTAGAACAACCGTTCCTGGTCCGCGTCTTCCCGGCCGCAGGCCGGTTTCAAGCCGAAGTGGTCGTAGGCGCGTTTCGTGGCCACGCGGCCCCGGGGGGTGCGCTTGAGGAACCCCTCCTGGATGAGAAAGGGCTCGTACACGTCCTCGATGGTGTCCTTTTCCTCGCTGACCGCCGCGGACAGGGTGTCCACACCGACCGGCCCCCCTTCGAACTTCTCCATGATGGTGAGCATGATGTGGCGGTCCATGCCGTCCAGACCCCGCTCGTCCACCTCGAGCATGGCGAGGGCCTCCACGGCCACCTCCAGCGTGATGACGCCGTCCGCCCTGACCTGGGCGAAGTCCCGCACCCGTCTCAGAAGCCGGTTGCAGACGCGGGGCGTGCCCCGGGAGCGGCGGGCGATCTCATAGGCCCCTTCGTCCCGGGTCTGGATGTCGAGCAGGCGGGCCGATCGCAGGGCGATCTCCTGGAGCTCCTCGGCCCGGTAAAAGTCCACCCGCAGGATCACGCCGAATCGGGCCCGGAGAGGCGGGGTCAGAAGACCGGCACGGGTGGTCGCTCCCACCAGGGTGAAGGGGGGGAGAGAGATCTTCATGGTTCGGGCCGAGGGCCCCTGGCCGATGATGATGTCGAGCTGGTAATCCTCCATGGCGGGGTAGAGGATCTCCTCCACCACATGGTTCAGCCGGTGAATCTCGTCGATGAAGAGGACGTCGTGCGGCTCGAGGCCGGTCAGGATGGCGGCCAGGTCGCCCGGCCGCTCGATCACGGGACCGGACGTGCTCTTGATGTTCACCCCCAGCTCCCGCGCGATGATGTGGGCCAGGGTCGTCTTCCCCAGGCCGGGGCTCCCGTGAAACAGGACGTGATCCAGGGCCTCGGCCCGACCGCGGGCGGCCTCGATGAAGATTTTGAGGTTCTTCTTGAGCTCCTCCTGCCCGACGTACTCGTCCAGGCTGGACGGCCGCAGGTTGACCTCCGTCGAGATCTCGTCGGGTTGGGGCTCGGGATCGATGATGCGCTCTTCCATGGGACCTTCTGCAAGGCTCGGGTGAAAAGGATGAGAAAAACGGGCATCCCGCCGCCGGCGGGAGACGCCGCCGCCCGGGCTCTAGGACAGCAGGCGCAGGGCCTCCCTGATCAGCTCTTCCAGGTTCGTGCCGTCGATCCCGCGTTGCGCCTTGTCCACGGCCTGCCTCGCCGAGCGTGAAGGGTACCCCAGGTTGACCAGCGCGGAGACGGCGTCCTTGGCGACCCGCTGATCGCCGCCGGCCCCGGCGCCGCCTTCCGGTCTTTCGACCGTGCCGTGCTCGGAGAGCAGGGTCGCGGCCCGATCCTTGAGCTCGAGAGCGATGCGCTCCGCCGTTTTCTTTCCCACGCCAGGAATCGCCCGGAGGCGCGAGGCGTTGCCGCCGGCCATCGCCTCGAGAAGCTCGCCGGGTCCGAT
>JAIPEI010000112.1 GCA_021737245.1 Deltaproteobacteria bacterium
CGCCGGCCCGGGGGGGCCCAAACCCCGCTGGCCCGGGGCCGCGCATCTCACTCAGGGATAAACTCCGGGGCGCGTCCTACTCGCTGATGCCGTTCAGCCAGTAGTCCACCAGCTTGGGATACTTCTCCACGAACTTGGCGGCCGCCGTGTCCTCGTTCACCTGATACATGTAGGTCAGGTCGTCGACCACGCCAATGGGCATGGTGAAGCGCGTGAGAAAGCGGCTCACCTTGTTGGGGAAGACCGCCATGAAATCCTCGCGGCCCACCATGTGGGAGCGCTCCTCCTCGCCCAGGATCCCTTTGGGCTCGTCGATGTAGCGGATGTCAAACATTCCAAAGGCGTGGTGGGGCCTCCACAGGGTGACCACGATCCACTCTTCCCGCTGAATGCTCCGCTTGAGCTCGGCCACCATGGCGGCGTCGCTGCCCTCTATGAGCTTCCACCCTTCCAGCTCGGGGTACTCCTTCATCATCAATGAGGAGTGCTGCATCAAACCGGAGCCGGGGTCGATCCCCACGATGCGTCCTTTGCACTTCTCCTTGACCTCGTCCTTGCCCAGGTCCTCCACGGAGTTGAGCACGTCCTCGGGGATGTAGTTGGGCACGGCCCAGCCGAGGCTGGCGTCCTCGTAAATCGGACCGAAGTCGCAGACACTGGAGGCCACTTTTTCCCAGTATGCCTCGTGCGTGAGGGGAAGCCAGGCCTCGATATAGAGATCCAGCTCCTTGTTCTTTATCGCCGTGTAGGCCACGCCCGCATCCGGGTTGATCACCTCTACGTCCTGACCGATCTCGTTCTCCATCAGGTGCTCGATCAGGCTGCCCAGGGCCAGGGCCTCGGACCAGGCCACCACGCCGAACTTAAGGGTCTTCTTTTCCGCCATGGCCGGTGCGGAAACCAGGGCCACGGCCATCAGGACTGCAACACAGATCGCTACCCATTTGAAACGGTTCTCAAACATATTCTGTACCTCCTTTTACATCTGACGCATCAGATAGTGAAAAATGGCCGAAATCAGAACACTTGACGTTACGGTTCACCAGGGGAAAAGTGCCTCGAATCACCTCCTTTCTGTTGCCCATCCACTCGAGGGGGCCGATTACATCTTCTTCTCACCCACCGACCGGGTGGCCCGGTCCAGAATAATGGCGATAAAGACAACGGCGAGCCCCGCCACGAACCCCTTGCCGACGAGCATGCGCTGGATGCTTCGGACCACCTCTCCGCCGAGGCCGCCGGATCCGATCAGGGCGGCGATGACCACCATGGAGAGGGAGAGCATGATCGTCTGGTTGACCCCCGCCATGATCGAGGGCCGGGCCATGGGAAGCTGCACCTTGAACAGCAGCTGCCAGTAGTTGCAGCCGAAGGCCTCGCCCGCTTCCACCAGCTCCTTGGGGACGCCCCGGATGCCCAGGCTGGTCAAACGGACCGCCGGCGGGATCGCGAAGATGACCGTGGCCACCACGCCGGGGGCGGCGCCCAGGCCGAAGAGGATCACGGCCGGAATCAAATACACGAACACGGGCAGGGTCTGCATGAAGTCGAGGATCGGCCGGACCACGGCCTCCACGATGTCCGACTTGCCGGAAAGGATGCCCGTGGGAATCCCGATGGCCAGGGCGATGAGGGCCGCGGTCAGCGTTAGAGATAGGGTCTCCATGGTGGCCTCCCACAGACCCAGGTTGGCGATGAGCCACAGGCTCACGAACCCGTAGATGCCGGTCCACTTGGTCGAGGCCCACCACAGGTAGGGAACCATGAGGAGGCCGAGAATCGGTATGGCCACGGCCTTGCCCCCGATGCTGATCCCCCAGACCGGGAGCCTCATCAGGGCAGCCAGGAGCCCGCGATTGATGTTGTTGATAACCGATCGGACGACGTCGAAAAAGTCGGCGAACGTCAGGGCGATCCAGTCGATGGCCTGATCGATCCAGTCCTCCGCCGGGATCAGGCTGCCCTGGGTGCCGATCTGCTCGAACAGGCTCACGCCGTGCTGCTGGGCCCAAGCAGGCCCGCACAGGACGGCGGCCAGGAGGGATGCGCCGATCAGCAGGCAGACAAAGGCCGCCGCCGGACGACCCCATGGAAAGGTTCTGGAATTTCGCCGGTCGCGCTTCATTCCGCCTCCTCCTTTCTCCCCTTCTCCAGCACGCCGAGCAGGATCTCCTGCCCGGTGATGATGCCGTCCAGCCCCCCGTCTTCCTTCAGGGCGATCACCGGGTTCTTCGACGTGGCGAGGCGGGCGCGCATGAGCTCTTTCAGGGTCGTGTCGTGCTCGGCCAGCAGGACGGTCTCGTCCCCCACCGTGGTGAGGTCGTCGGTCACGTACTTGAAATCCATGGCGACCTCGTCCTGGTAGGCGGCAATGGGTTTTCCGTCCGCATCCAGACAGATCACGAGCCCGTCTCCTTCTGCAAAGGCGGCGGGCTGGGGGTCCATCCTGCTGATGCCCAGCCCCTTGGGGGGCTCCTTGGTGACCTCCACCTGCTTGGCCACGGCGGTCACCGTGAGGACGCCCGTGGCGTCCGCGTGCTCCACGAAGTTGGCCACGTACTCGGTCTTGGGGTTCACGATGATCTCCTCGGGCGTCCCCAGCTGCACGATCCTGCCCGCCTCCATGATGGCGATCCGGTCTCCCAGCTTCAGTGCCTCGTCCAGATCGTGGCTGATGAAGAGGATGGTCCGCCGGACCCGGTCGCGCAGGTTGAGGAGCTCCGCCTGCATGTGCATGCGGATCAGGGGGTCGAGGGCGCTGAAGGGCTCGTCCATGAGCAGGAGCTCGGCCTCCGAGGCCAGGGCCCGGGCCAGGCCCACCCGCTGCTGCATGCCGCCGGAGAGCTTGGGGGGGTAGGACTCGGCCCAGGCGTCCAGGCCGACGAGCTTGAGGATCTCCATCCCTTTCTCACGGCGGGTCGCCTTGTCCACCCCCTGGATCTCCAGGGGAAAGGCCACGTTGTCCACCACGGTGCGGTAGGGGAACAGGGCGAAATGCTGGAAGATCATGCTGATCTTCTGCTCCCGCACCTCCCGGAGCTCGCTCTTGTTGAGCGACGTCACGTCGATCCGCTCCCCGTCGAACTCGAGGTAGACCCGGCCACGGGTGGGGTCGATCAAGCGGTTGATGCAGCGAAGGAGGGTCGACTTCCCGCTGCCGGAAAGCCCCATGATCACGAACAGGGCGCCGGACTCCATACGGAAGCTGACATCCTGGACGCCGACCACCAGCCCGGTCTCCTCCTGGATCTCCGCCTTGCCCTTTCCCTGCTCCATGAGGGGAAACGCCTGCTCCGGGTCTTCGCCGAAGACCTTGTACACGTGCTCTACGCCTATGGTCGCCATATCTCGCCATTCCTCTTGAAGGTGAAACGGAACCCTCCACAAGGCATCCAACCGCCTTGCGGCCGGAACGATTGCTGTCGCACGCCGCGGGGCCTCGGGCGCCGGCCCGAACCGGCTGCGATGGACGGCCTCGCAAGAACCCGATCAGCCGGCGGCAGATCTGCAGCCGGTTGAAATCGCAGGGGCGGATCACCGGCTTTGGGGCTTTTTTGAAGCGCCCTCATGACTCGAACACCCGGGCCACGCGTCTGAGCGCTTCGGCCGTCTGGGCCCGCATGTCCTCCGGGAGCTCGTCCAGGAGCTTCGCCAGGGGTTCCTCGAACGGGGCCTGGAGTTCGGAGGCCAGCCGGCGGCCCATTTGCGTCAGGGATACGTAGACGCGCCGGCGATCCGTCGGCCTTCGCCTCCTACGGACCAGATCCTCGGACTGGAGCTGATCCAGAATGCCCGTTACCGTCCCCCGGCTGATGCCTACGCGGTCGGCCAGCTCCCCGGCCGTGCACGAACCGGTCGTCTTCAACTCGCGAAGCGCCATGCACTGGGATACGGTCAGCTTCGTCCGCTCGCTGAACCGCCGGTTGTACTGCTCGATGGAGCGAACGATTCTCCGCAGGGAACGGGATATTTCGTCTTCATAATTTTCCGTCATGGAACGCTGCCTCGCGGGAAGGGCCGTGCAGCTCCTGCCTTTCAACGGGCATCCACAAAGGCTCGGGAGGAAAGGATTCGCACCGGGACAGGGTAAATGCCCTCGCTTCCGGATATCCCAACTCCGTCTCACAGGATATGGGGTATAGCCTGTATTTTCCTTTCCCCGTCCGGCTTCGAACCGGTCTCATCGCCCCGCTCCGCTCCGGCGCGTCAACGGCGTCCCCCCGGCGGCTCCCGCGCCGGCACGCAGTCTTACCCGATGCAATGATTTGCACCCAAAAATTTATAATACGAAATTTTCGGCTCATCATAATCAAGGTCCCCGAAGGATGTCAAGGGGGCCCCCTCGCATTTCCGCCCGAGGCCCGGGACGGGATTTGTCCACACGGTTTTCGTCGTGAGACGGCCGGGTGTGTGCGGCCGCAGAGAGCCGGCCGCGATGTTTGCCTCTCACCCCCCGGCCACGGGGGCCAGGAGGGTGAGCTCGGTATCGTTGGACAGGGCGTCGTCCCCGTGGAGGACGGATCGGCCCTGGATCACCGTGTAGACGGCCAGCGGGGGTATGCCGGCCTCCTGCAGGAGGCCCCGGACGGTGGTCCCCGCCGGGACCACCAGGTCGAGCCGGTGGGGCACCTCCCTCAACATGTCCTCGAGGTGGGGAGTGAGGCGGAGCCTGACCCGAATCTCAGTCACCGGTCAAGCTTCTCCGCCACGTCCTCGAGCCCGAGGCGCTTCAGGGTCTCGGCCGTCGGCCGTCCCTGCCGGTCCCAGCCCCGGGCGTCGTAGTACTCGTCGAGCAGTTGATCGATCTCCTCGCGGCTCAGGCAGTGGCCCCGGTTCGGGCCGTTGGGGACCGGATCGTTCATGAGACGGGCCGGGGGATAGTCGTCGTCCCGGCCGAAGCCCGGAATCTCCCGGAGAGAGATGGAGCGGGTCAGGTTCCAGACCCGCTCCGACGTCTCGAGCAGCCCCTGCCAGGTCAGGCCGCGCCCCGTGCAGAGCCGAAACAGCTCCTCGTAGTGCTCCACCTCGAAGCCCAGCTCCATGAACTGGAGCCGGCAGACGCCCAGCAGGTCAAAGGCCGGGCGCAAATGCTGTGAGGCGATCACGTTCTTCGACTGTCCCCCGACCACGGCCTTGGGCAGCTTCTTGACCTCTCCCCCGCCGGCGATCAGGTCGTGCACGCTCGCTGCGGATCCCACCACGTCGTGCCCCAGGACCCAGCTGCGGTTATGATGGGGCCCCACGTCGGCCGTCATGTAGGAGAGCATCATGCCCGGGGCGTTTCGGCACTCGTACCCCGTCCACTCCAGGCCCTTCACCTGGATGGCGAAGTCCAGCGAGCCCTGACCGATCGTCCCGGCGGCCCGCTTGCTTCCCTCGGCCAGGGGGTCGCCCAGGCCCTTTCGGTGGGCCGTCAGGTCCAGCAGATAGGCCAGGGACTCGAGGTCCCCGAAACGTATCTCCCGCCCGATCTCCTCCCGTGAGAGGATCCCGCGCTCGAAGCACTCGACGGCCCACGCGGACACCACGCCTCCGGAGATGGAGTCCAGGCCCAGCTCGTCGCAAAGGTAGTTGGCATAGGCCACGTCCTCGATGGTCTGAAGATCGTAGCACCCGCCGAGAAGCGCAATGGACTCGAACTCCGGTCCCTCCACCTCCGCCCGGCCCAGCGACGTCCGGGTGCGTCCGTACTTGCCGCAGGGCGTGGGACAGCAGAAGCAGCCCTTGTCCGTGACCTTGAGCCGCTCGATGACGGCCTTTCCGTTGATGGCCTCATAGTGATCGGAAAAGGAGGTCTGGAAGTTGCGCGTGGGAAAAGCGCCCACCTCGTTGACCCAGTTGGTGATGCCCGCGGTGCCCTCCGGGGTCCACCCCAGGAAGCCGGGTTTCTCCCGAATGGCTGCAAAGGCCTTCTTCGCGGCCTCGAACAGCCCTTCCAGGTCGTGCGCCTCCAGGGACCCGGTCCCCCGCACCAGCACGGCCTTGATCTTTTTGGATCCCAGGACGGCCCCGATTCCGGTCCGGCCCGCCTGGCGCCCGAAGTCGTGGGAGATGCAGGCGAACCGGACGAGGTTCTCGCCGGCCGGTCCGATGGTCAGGATCTCGAAATCCTCCCCGAAATCCTCCTTGAGCCGCTTCTCCAGTGTAAGGGACCCCATCCCCCACAAATCCCCGGCCGGGCGAATCTCCACGGATTCGTCGTCGATCACCAGCAGGCTCGGCTCGGCTGCGGCGCCGGTGAGGACCAGGCCGTCGTACCCGGCGTACTTCAGCGTGGGTCCGAAGTGCCCGCCCATATTGGAGTCGGCATACCCGCCGGTGGCCGGAGACTTGCTCCCGAAGTGGGTCTTACCGCTCGCCGGAAGGAGGTGGCCGCTCATGGGCCCTGTGGCCGTGATAAAGGGGTTGGCCGGATCGAACGGATCGATCCCCGGCGGGAGCTCCTCCCACATCAGCCGGGCCACGAACCCGCGCCCGCCGATGTAGTCCTCGGCCAGACGCCCGGGAAGGGGCTGCTTCTCGATGCGTCCCGATCCCAGGTCGAGTCTCAGGATGGTTCCGGCATAGCCCTTCATGCGTTCACCTCCTGCAGGTCTTCTCCCGCGATCTCGATGGCGTCCCGCGGGCAGATGGCGGCACACTCCCCGCAGCCGGTGCACAGGATGGGGAGGTCCGTTTCCGGGTTCGCTCCGAGCACCTCATTGGGACAGATCTCGATGCAGGTCCCGCACGCGGAGCAGGCCTCCTCCCGAAGGACGTACCGGTCCTCCTTCCTCTCGATGGCCTCTTCAGGGCAGGCCTCTGCGCATGCCCCGCAGTGATCGCACATGTGAATGCGGTAGTCCCCCGGCGCCGGAAACCGGGGTTCGATCCTGAGGGCCGCCCTGGCCGTGGTGATCTCCCGGAAGTTGGCCACGCTGCACGCCAGAAGGCAGGCCCGGCAGCCGGAGCAGCGCTCGTGATGAAGAATGAACTGCAATGGTTCCTCCTTTTCGTTGAAAACCCGATCCTCGCTCACCCCCAGTGGGCGGCCATGCGCTCGATCTCCCGATCCACCTCGGCCGGAAGGGGCCTGGGTTCGTGCTGCATCAGCTTCCCGGTCTGCAGGTTCAACCGCTCGTGGAACTCGGGCTTGCCCCTGGCGCGCCACTGGTTCATGGTCGAGCGGTCGAAGAGCTTGGAGTACCAGATCTCCCGGAAGTGGTTCATGGTGTGGTCCTCCATGAGAAAGTTCCCTCCCGGGCCGATCCGGTCGATGACATCGACGGCCAGGCGCCCGTCGTCCACCCGGATCCCGCCCATGTAGCCGTAGACCATCTCGACGATCTCGTTGACGAGCACCATGTACTCGGGGGAGATCAGGGTGGCGTGGTCCAGCCAGCCGTTGTCGTGGACCATGTTGGCGCCGCTCAGGGCCGAGCAGAGGCAGGAGAAGGTCGCCTCCACGGCCGCCTGGGAGTCCGGAAGCTTGGCGTCCGAGCACCCCGACATGCCCAGGAACGGAATCCGGTAGAAGTGCGCCATCTGGGCCATGGCCGTGGCCATGACATTCATCTCCGGGGCCCCGTAGGAAAAGACGCTCGTGCTCATATCCATGATGGTGGCGAAAGCGCCGTAGACGAACGGCGTCCCGGGGCGGATGAGCTGGCTCAGGACCAGACCGAAGAGGGACTCCACGCTCCCCTGAACCACGGTCCCGGCCAGGGTGGCCGGCGACGTGGCCCCGGCCTGGGGGCCGGAGTAGCAGACCTGGGGAAGGCCCTTCTCCGCCGCGTAGATCAGCCGGTCCACCAGCGGGGTCTCGTAGACCAGGGGGGAGATGGGACAGTTGAACAGAACCACCAGGGGTCTCTCCAGGAGCCTCTCCTCGCTCCCTACGATGGCCGACGCCATCTCCACGATGTCTTTGGCCGCCTGGAGATTGTCGCAGCAGAAGAGCAGGGGCTTCTCGCAGTAAGTGAGCGCCTGGCGGGCGACGATCCTGTCGGCGGTCGCCGGAGGTGCGTCCGAGGTTACGCCGATGGTCATGGTCCAGGTGAAGTTCTCCAGCACGTCGGCCAGGGTGGCGGTCACCCGGCAGTCGTCCACGGTGAACGGCCTCCGGGTCCCGTCCCCGGGGTCCAGGTAATCGTAGGCGTCCAGTGTGGGACCGTACCACGTCTGGTCCTCCATGAGATCGACCGTTTTCCCGCCGCTCCGGTCGTAGAAGACCACGCGATCCGCCACCGTCTCCAGTGCCTTTTCCACGACCCGCGCCGGAATGCGGACACGGAGCCCGTCCACGGAGCAGCCGTGGCCGTGAAGAATCTCCCGCGCCCCTTCGTGGTTGACCTGAATCCCGGTCCGCGCCATGAGCTCCAGGGAGGCCTCGTGGATGCGCTGAATCTGCTGGTCGCTCAGGACCCGCTGCCGCGGCCGGATGCGAAGCTCGGGGAGAGGAGAGACCTCTTCGGCCGGCGCTTCCTCCGCCGCAGCGGCAACCGATCGAACGGCCGCCTCGGAGGAAGGGATTTCCGGCATGGTGTTCTCCGCGCTTTCTTGCAGGGTTGGTTCGTTCATGGCTTGTACTCCGCAGGACGCACCCGGTATGGGCTTGTCTCTACAATGAAATGAAACGATTCTCTCGCCAGAGCACCGGAAAAACCGCTTTTCTCTACCTGCACCCAGGCGTCTTTGCAGGGAACAAACATGCGTTCATCCGCATTGCGGGCGCGGTCCGTCCGCCAGCGGTCCGTGCGTCAGTGGCCGCTCAAAAAGCTGCTTCCCTTGACGGCCACGCCTTCCTCGTACCGGCTCAGCCGGAGAGGGTTGTCCCTGTTGTCCCGGGCGCCCGTGATCAGGTCGGCGCAGAGCCTCCCCACGGCCGGAGAGACCATGACGGCCATCCAGTACCCGCAGTTCACGTGGAAGCCGGGCAGTTCGTCCACCGGGCCGATCAGCGGCTGCTCGTCCGGCGTGTACACATACTGCCCCGCGGACAGGGACAGATCGGTCTTTTTCAGCCTCTCCACGATGTCCGTCCAGAAGGGGCTGAGCCGGCCGGCCCTGTCCAGGGCCATGGCCGGGAAGTCCCAGTCGCCCAGGGGGTTTTCCATGGGCTCCGTGACGGGCTCGTCCGGGTCCACCCAGCCCACCAGGGCGCCGCCGGTCTCGGGCCGCCAGTAGGAGCCGTTCACCAGGTCCACGGTGAAAGGGGCCTCCCGGGGAACGGCGTCGGTCGAGACGAACACCTTCTGCCTGCGGACCGGCTCCAGGGGCAGATCCACGCCCACCATGCGGCCGACGACGCCGGCGAACGGCCCGGCTGCGTTCACCACGGTCCGGGTCTGCAGT
>JAIPEI010000113.1 GCA_021737245.1 Deltaproteobacteria bacterium
CCCCCCCAGCTTCCTGAAACACCGATGCCGGAGCAGCGTGTCAAAATCACCGCCGTATAGAAGCTTGAAAGGCCGGGCAAGCCTTATAGGTTGCCCGGCCTTGTTGCCGGGTAAGACGGAGGAGACAGCGGATGGACTTCACCTTGAGCAAAGAGCAGCAGGACATCCAGCGGGCGGCCAGGGAGTTCGCCCTGGGAGAATTTCCGGATCGGGCCCAGGAGTTCGATCGCAACGAGACCTTTGACCTGGACATCTGGCGCAAGGCGTGCGAGCTCGGCTTCGTGGGCGTGTTCATCCCGGAGGAGTACGGAGGGGCAGGCTTCGGGTTTTTCGAGCACTGCCTGATCACCGAGGAGTTCTGGGCCGTGGACGCGGGCATGGCGAACGCCGTGCTCACGGCCACGTTCGGCGCGGAGCTCCTGGGCCTTTTCGGGACCGAGGCCCAGAAGCAGACCTACCTCCCTCCCCTGGTCGGGGGCGGGGCGATCATGGGCACGGCCATTACCGAGCCGGATGCGGGGAGCGATGTGACGGGTGCGAGAACCACGGCCGTGCCGGACGGGGACGAGTGGGTCATCAACGGCTCCAAGATGTTCATCACCAACGGGACCATCGCCGACTACTTGCTCGTCTTCTGTGCCACCGATCCCGAGAACCCGGATCGCCATGCGCGGCACAGCTTCATCATGGTGGAGACGAACCGCCCCGGCTACGAGGCCAACAAGATCCACGGCAAGCTGGGCATTCGAGCCAATGACACGGCCGAGGTGGCCTTCAACAACGTCCGCGTTCCCGCCGGCAACCTGGTGGGCGAGGAAGGAAAGGGATTCAGGGAGCTCATGAGCTTCTTCAACCTCACCCGGTTGCACGTCTGTGCCATGGGGGTGGGGATCGCAAGGGCCGCCCTGGAGGAGAGCATCGCCCACATCCGGAAGCGTCACCAGTTCGGCGTGCCCCTGGCGTCGTTCCAGGCGAACCAGTTCAAGGTGGCCGAGATGGCCACCCGGATCCGGGCCTCGCGGAACCTCTACTACGAGGCCGTCTGGCTCGCAGAGCAGGGCAGAATCGACCACGGGCTGATCGCCATGGCCAAGTGGTTCTGCGGCGAGACGGCCGTGAGGTGTGCGGACGAGGCCCTTCAGATGCACGGAGGCTACGGGTACATCGACGAGTACAAGGTGCAGCGGATCTACCGGGACGCCAAGATCGTAGAGATCTACGAGGGGACCAAGGAGGTGGAAAAGATCATCGTGGCGAAGACCCTGCTGGGCCGCTGAGAGGAGCGCATTCGGGTTCAAGGGGAAGCCGGGTGCGGTGAGGAGCGTCAGGGTTCGGCAGCCGGGAACCTCACGATCACATCCTCGAGCCGGCGCTTGGGAACGCGATGGACGCCTTCCTCGTCCCGCCGGTACCGGGTGTCCCCGTCCTCGCCCACGGTCTCGATCTCCACGCGCTCCCCGGGCTCTCCCAGCGCGATCACGAAGAGGATCTCGAAGCGGTCCGGTATGCCGAAGCGTTTGCGCAGCCGGTCCCGGTCCACGGTTCCCACAATGCAGCCGCCGAGCCCGGCCTCGGCCGCCCCCAGCAGGATGCTCTGCCCGGCCAGCCCGGGGTCGTACCCGAAGGCTCCTGCGATCTCCCGGTCGCCGAGCACGACGATGTAAGCCGCCGGCCGCTCCCCCGGGCCGGGGCCTTGCCAGTCGGGGAGGTAGGCGGCCCAGCCGAGCAGGTCGAAGATCCGGCCGTTGGTGTCCTCCCGGTGAGAGAGAAAGTATTTCAGCGCCTGCCGGTTTCCCTCGCACGCGGCCAGGCGGGCGAGGTCGACCAGCCGCTCCAGGGTCTGCCGGGAAACGGGCCGGCCTTCCCGGAAGCGGCGCGTGCTTCGAGCTTTTCGTGCCAGCTCGGAGAGGGTCATGGAGGGCCTCCATCCCTTTGGAGCTGCTCGATCACGCAGCGGTCGGGCGGGGGGAACCGGAAAGAGGAGAGCTCCGAAGGCTGTACCCAGCGGGCCTCCTGGCCTTCCAGGCTCCGGATCGTGGCATGATCGTCAAGGGCGCAGGCAAAGAAGTGTAGCGTCACCCGCTTCTCCTCGTACTCGTGCTCGACCACCCGGATCCGCTCCCCGGCCCGAACCGTCACGCCCAGCTCCTCCCGGATCTCCCGGATCAGGCACGCTTCCAGGGTCTCGCTTTCCTCCTGCTTTCCCCCTGGGAACTCCCACAGCCCGCCCAGGTGACTGCCCGCGGGCCTGCGGGTGATGAGCAGCCGGCCGTCCCGCCGGATGATGCCGGCGGTCACGTGGAAGTGGGGTTTCCGCTTTTCCACACCTCTCATCTCTTCTCTCTAAGTGGCTTCCCTCGGGGCTCCGAACACAGTCACATGGAAGCGGGTTTTCTGCTTTTCCTCACCTCTCGCCTCTTCTCTCTAAGTGGCTTCCCTCGGGGCTCCGAGCACAGTCACATGGAAGTGGGTTTTCTGCTTTTCCTCACCTCTCACCTCTTATCTCTTTCCTCTTCTCTCTTCTCTCTTTCCTCTTTCCTCTTGCCTCTCGCCGTTACTCCCCCACCGTCTCCAGTCTCAGCCTCAGGTAGGCCTCCTCGGCCTCCTCGGTCCCGGGCGCGACCTCCATGATCTCCTTGTAAGTTTCCATGGCGGCCTTCAGTTCTCCTGCGGCCTCCCGGCTGCGCGCCCGCTGGAGCAGGAGGCGGACAGCGGCTTCCCGGGCCCGGGCATGGTCGGGCTGAATCTCCAGCACCCTGCGGTAGGTGCTGAGGGCCCGGTCCGTTTCGCCCTGTCTGTCCGCCAGCTCGGCCAACCGAAGCATGAGCTCGATGTCTTTGGGCCGGGACTCCAGGGCCCGGCTCATCAACTCCATGGCGTTGTCTTCGCGGTCCGTTTCGAGGTAGACGAGGATCAGGTAGTCCGTGAGGGTCGGGTTCCCCGGGTTGGCCCGGAGTCCCTTTTTCAGGAGGGGGACCAGCTCGTCCCAGCGTTCCTGGCGGCTGAGAACGTCGAAGATGAACGTGTAGTAGTCCAGGTTGTTCGGCGCGCGGTCCAGCAGGGCCAGAGCCGTTTGATAGGCCTTTTCCCACTGCTCCAGCTTGACGTAGGCGTCGAAGAGCAGCTCCCGGGCGGTCACGTCGCCCGGCTTGGACCGGAGGTAGTCCTCGAGATGGTTCGCGGAGCTCGCATACTCCTCGGACTCGTACTCGAGAACGGCGAGGTTGTAAACCAGCGTGTCGTTCCCCGGGTTCAAAGCGAGGATCTTTCGGTACAGAGCCTTGAGCTGTTTCCTGTGGCCGAGCCGGTCGAGGACGTTGGCCAGCAAAAGCATGGCCTCCAGGGACTCGGGCTTCCTGGCAAGCACCTCCTCCAGGTAGGTCCGGGCCTCCTGGAGATCACCCCGCTCGACCGCGTTCTGCGCAAGGCGCAGGCGGGCGTCCGTGTCGCCCGATTCCATGGACACGGCCTGCTTCAGGTACTGATCGGCCTTCTCCGGATTTCCCGCCTGATCGTACAGGCTGGCCAGGTTGTAGTACAGGTTCACGTCGTCCCGGTCGAGCTCCAGGGCTTCCGAGTAACGCTCGATGGCCGCCCGGATGTTCCCGGCCTGGGAGTGGAGGTAGCCCAGGGTTTTGAGCAGAACCGCCCGATCCTGATTCTCGTCCAGAAGCCCCAGGACGCGCTCGTACTCTTCCAGGGCCTGCCGGTCCCGCCCCGCTTCCTCGAGCTTCTGCGCCAGGCGGTAGCCGAGCACCGGGTCATCCGGGTTCAGTGCCGCCAGCCGCTCCAGCGTCGATAGCACGCCGCTCCGGTCCCCTGCAGCCTCGTAAGCGTCGAGCAGCTCCTGGAGGACCTGCTCGTCCTCCGGCGTCCGTTCGGCCTTGGCTTCGAGCAGGTCCGTTGCCTCGCCCCATCGTTCGAGAGCCACGCTCTCCTCGATGATCCGGTCTCGAATCCGCTCCTCTCCCGGGTGGAGCTCCAGCGCGCGGTTGAGAAGCTGGAGACGCTTTTCCCGATCGATGATCCGATCGGCCCGGGCCAGCCAGTCCTCAACGCTGGGCGCCACAGCCAGCGACACGTGCCCCAGAAGGGTTCCTCCCCGCTTGATCTCGATTCGGTAGCTGTTGTGATCGAAGACGCTCTCCCTGGGGAGGAGGCGGCGGATGGCCATCTCCTCGAAGAGCAGGGCGTTGGCGTCCAGGCCGGTGCAGAAGACGCGGACGCCGTAGTTGAAGGCGATGTTGGTGAAGATCTCCTCGATGTGGACGCGGTCCTCGGGACGCAGGGGCAGGGATTCGCCGTTCAGGAGCCGGATGGGATCTCCGTTCCGGGAGACCAGCATGGCGTGGAATCGGGGGTGAGCCGGGTGCGTGGCTTTCCACAGCCACAGGAGGCCGGCCCCGATGGCCAGAAAGACCAGGATCCATGCGAGGGATCGTCGACGTCTCGGGCGTCCGCTCAATCGAGCCAAGCCGTACCCCCTCTCACCTGAATGGATTGTCTCTTCCCTCCGGTCTACTTTTTGTCCGTGAAGCGCTCCTGCCACACCAGGAGAATGGGGCTGGCGACAAACACGGAGGAATAGGAGCCCACGAGGATCCCGATCAGGATGGCGAAGGCGAAGTCGTGAATCACGCCGCCGCCCAGCACGAACAGGGCGACGACCACGATCAGCGTGGTGAGGGACGTCAGAATCGTCCGGCTCAGGGTTTCATTGATGCTGGCGTTCATGACCTCCTCGAAGCTTCTTCTCCGGAACCGCCGGGTGTTCTCCCGGATCCGGTCGAACACCACGATGGTGTCGTTCAGGGAGTAGCCCACAATGGTCAGGAAGGCGGCGATGATGCTCAGGGAGATCTCGCGGTCGGCCAGTGCAAACGCGCCGACGACGATGGCCACGTCGTGGATCAGGGCGAGAATGGCCCCCATGGCGTACTTGAGCTTCAGGAACCAGCAGAGCCCCAGCGTGATGATCAAAGCCAGCAGGATGAGCCAGGTGACGCTGACGCCGACGATGGGGGCCACGTACACCACCAGGGCGAGTGACAGGGCCATGACGATGCTCATGCCCCACTTGAGCTCGAAGCGCCCGGAGATGTAAATGGCGATAAAGAGGATGGCGTAAAAGATGGCGAACAGGGCTTTCTGGCGCAGATCTTCACCGACCTTGGGTCCCACCATCTCCACCCGCCGGATCTCCACCCCTTCTCCGAACCGTTCGCTCAGCTCGCTGCGGACCTCTTCGCTCAGGCCGGCCAGCTCCAGATCCGCCTGGCGCACGCGGACCAGGTACTCGTCTCCCTCGTCCTCCCCGAACTCCTGGATGATGCTGTCCCTGAGCGCGGGCGAGGTGAAGGCGTCGCGGATCTCAGCGGGGGGATGCGGCCGGTCCAGCTTGACCTGGATGAGGACGCCCCCGCTGAAGTCCACGCCGTAGTTGGGGCCGCCGCGCCAGACGAGCAGGAGCGCGGTCAGGACGATCAGGGTGATCGAGAGGGCGAAGGCGATCCTGCGCCTCCCGATGAAGTCGATGTTGATGCCCGGCTTGATGAATTCCATTGATGATCTCCGAGTGCTGTGTCTGGTTCCTCAAATCCGTCAAATGCTGATGCGGGACCGCCTCTTCTGGACGTAGAGATAGTCGAAGACGATTCGGGTCATGAAAACCGCGGTGACGAAGCTCGCCACGATGCCGATGCTGAGGGTCACGGCGAATCCTCTGATCGGGCCGGTGCCGAACTGGAAGAGCACGAGCGCGGCGATGAAGGTCGTCACGTTGGCGTCCAGGATCGTGACGATCGCCTTGCTGTATCCCCCCTCGATGGCGGCCCTCGGCGGTTTTCCGAGCCGGAGCTCCTCCCGGATGCGCTCGAAGATGAGGACGTTCGCGTCCACGGCCATACCGATGGTGAGGATCATGCCCGCGATGCCGGGCAGGGTCAGTGTCGCGCCGAACATCGCCAGGCCCGCCATGATGAACAGGATGTTCAGAAGGATCGCCACGTCCGCAACGGCTCCGGCGAGCCCGTAGTAGATCATCATGAAGACCACCACGGCGGCGCCGCCGATGAGCATGGATTTGAATCCCTTGTTGATGGAGTCCTGCCCGAGGGAGGGCCCCACGGTTCGCTCCTCGAGGATCTTGACCGGAGCGGGAAGCGCGCCGGCGCGGAGAACGATGGCCAGATCCCTGGCCTCGTCCATGTCGAACCGGCCGGTGATCTGGGCCTTTCCACCGGAGATCACCTCCTGGATCACGGGTGCGGAGTAGACATTGTTGTCCAGCACGATGGCGAGCCTTTTGCCCACGTTGGTTTGGGTGATTCTCTCGAAGAGACGGGCTCCCCGGGCGTCGAATGAAAGGGACACGTACGGGTCCCCGTACTGGGAGTCGATCTGCACCCGGGCGTCGGTGACGTACTCGCCGGTCATGAGCGTGCGCTTCTTGAGCAGAAAGGGGACCTTGCCGGTCCTTCCCGAATCCGGGTCCACGTCGACCTTGTAAAGGATCTCGCTCCCCGGCGGAACCTCGCCCTTGACCGCCGCTTCCACGCTGTGATCCTCGTCCACGAGCTTGAACTCCAGGAGGGCGGTCTTGCCGATCAGCTCCAGTGCCCGTTCGGGGTCTTTGATGCCCGGGAGCTGAATGAGGATCCGCTGCCCCTGCTGGGGCCGGATGTCCGGTTCGCTGACGCCGAACTGGTCCACGCGGTTGCGGATGGTCTGCAGGGCCTGGTCCGCGGCCAGCTTCATGATCTGCTCGCGGGACTTGGCATCCAGGGTCATCCGGACCGGGAACCTCTGCTGTCCCTCCGGCGTGAGGGCGCTCACCTCGAAGTCCCGGTAGCTCTCCTCCGCCAGCTCGCGGAAAGCGTCGACATCCGCCTCACGCATGAGGGTCAGGTTCACGCCCGACGTCCCCTGCCGCTGAAGCTCATGATACCGGATCCCCTCCTTTCGAAGGTCGTGCTTGATCTCCTCGACGACCCGCTCCAGGTTGCTTTCCACGGCCTTGGCCGCTTCCACCTCGAGGACGAGATGCATGCCGCCCTGCAGGTCCAGCCCGAGATGGATACGATCCTGGGGCAGCATCGAGGACCACCAGGGCGGCAGGTCACGGGTCAGCGAAGGCGTCAGGTAGACGAGCGCCAGGATTACGAGAAAGGAGGCGATTCCAGCCCGCCAGCCTAGGTTCTTAAGCACGCTTCACTCCTTTGGTCTTTTGAAGGCTCGATTTCGGCAAAGAAGCACACGAACGGCACCTTGTCACTTGCTTGGCTTCTCCTGGACCTCCCGCCTGCCGGCCACGCCCGCGATGGAGCCCCTGCTCACCTTGACGCGGACCTTCGGAGCGATCTCCATGGTCACGGTGTCGTCCGTCACCCCGGTCACCATGCCGTGCAGACCGCCCGAGCTGACCACGCGGTCCCCTTTCTTGATGGATGCCACCATGCTCTTATGCTCTTTGGCCTTCTTCTGCTGGGGGCGGATGAGCAGAAAGTAGAATATCGCGAACATGAGGAGCAGCGGAATGAACGCGCCGAACGCTCCCCCCTGACCGCCCTCGGCTCCGGTACCCCCCTGACCCATTGCGTACGCCAGAAAATTCATGCTGGTTCCTCCATGGTTTCCCTTCGAAAACGGCTCCAAATCAGGATGGCTCCCGCCCGGCCGGTGAAAAGGATTGAAAAAATCCGGGCCTGCTGCTCCGTCAATGGCTGAAAGCCTGTTCCCGCTGTGGAAACGGTTAAGAGTTTACGGGTTTCGATTCGCGCATCTCGTAGAAGCCGTCACGGAACGCTTCCAGCGCGTCGTTTCGTATTGCCGTCCGAATGTCGTCCATCAACTGTGCATAGTAGTACAGGTTGTGGATCGTGTTCAATCGATAGGCCAAAATTTCTTTGGCGAGGAACAGGTGCCTCAGGTAGGCCCTGGAAAACCGGCTGCAGGTGAAACACCCGCAGCCATCCTCCACCGGCCTTTCGTCCCTCGCGTACTGCGCATTCTTGATGGTGATCCGCCCTTCCGCAGTGAAGAGGGTTCCGTTCCTTGCGTTCCGGGTCGGCATCACGCAGTCGAACATGTCCACGCCGAGGCGTACCGCCTCGACAATGTCCTCGGGGGTGCCCACGCCCATCAGGTAGACGGGACGATCATCCGGCAGGACGGGAACGGTCTCCGCGATGACCCGCTCCCGGGTCTCCCGGTCCTCGCCCACGGAGAGGCCCCCGAGCGCGTAGCCGTCGAAGTCGAGCTCCACCAGCGCTTCCGCACTCTTCAACCGAAGATCTCGAAACATGCCGCCCTGGACGATGCCGAACAGGGCCTGCCCGCCGCCGACCCCCTTATCGCGGCAGCGGCGCGCCCACCGCGTGGTCCGGTGGACCGCCCGCCCTACGTACTCGCGCTCGGCCGGGTAAGGCGGACACTCGTCAAAGGCCATGACGATGTCCGAGCCGAGGGCCTCCTGGATTTCCATGGCCCTTTCCGGGTCCAGGACATGCTCGGACCCGTCGAGGTGGGATCGGAACACCACCCCGTCCTCGGAGATCGTCCGGAGCGTGGCCAGGCTGTACACCTGAAACCCGCCGCTGTCGGTCAGGATGGCCTTGGGCCATGCCATGAACCGGTGCAGGCCGCCCAGCTCGCGCACGGCCTCGTGCCCGGGCCTGAGGAACAGGTGATACGTGTTGGCGAGAATGATCTCCGCCCCGATTCCTTCCAGATCATCCGGGCCCACCGCCTTGACCGAACCCGCAGTGCCGACGGGCATGAACACGGGCGTGTCGACCGTACCGTGGGACGTCGTTACCCGCCCGGTCCGCGCGCAGGAATCGGCGCACCTGTGGAAGACCTGATACATCATGCCGTCGCAAAAAGCCTCTAAGCAAGAGATCCGCCCTCTTCGTTTCAAGAGGTCAAAGCGTTGCCGGCCACGGGCGCTACAGGATCAGCATGGCGTCGCCGTAGCTGAAGAATCGGTACCGTGCCCGGACGGCCCGCCGGTAGGCCTCCCGGATCCGCTCGAGGCCTGCGAAGGCCGACACCAGAAAGAGCAGGGAGCTCGCGGGCAGATGAAAGTTCGTGATGAGCCCGTCCACGGCACGAAACCGGTGGCCGGGGGTGATCATCAGTGTGGTCCGGCCCTGCCCCGGGGAAATGAAGCCGTCGCGGTCCGCCGAGGTCTCCAGGGTGCGAACCACGGTGGTCCCCACCGCGATCACGCGCCGGCCCTCGGCTCGGGCCCGGTTCACCTCGGCCGCCGTTTCCGGTTCGATCCGGTAGGCCTCCTCCCCCAGGACGTGCTCCCGGATGTCCCT
>JAIPEI010000114.1 GCA_021737245.1 Deltaproteobacteria bacterium
TGTTGTGGGTCACCATGATCGTGGTCAAACGGTTCTCGGCGACGATCTTCTCGGTCAGCTCCATCACCAGGTCCGCGGTCTTGGGGTCCAGGGCCGCTGTATGCTCGTCCAGCAGGAGCAGCTTGGGCATGCTCAGGGTGGCCATCAGGAGGGTCAACGACTGCCGCTGGCCGCCGGACAGCAGGCTCACGTTGTCCTTCAGCCGGTCCTCGAGGCCCAGATCCAGCATCTTCAGGGTGTCCCGGTAATAGTCCCTGCGGGCCTTCTTCACCCCCCATCTCAGGCGGCGCGTCTGTCCCCTAAGGTCGGCCATGGCCAGGTTTTCCTCGATGGACATGGATGCGGCGGTGCCCATGAGGGGATCCTGGAAGATCCGCCCCAGGTACCTGGCCCGCCGGTGCTCCGACAGGTGGGTGACGTTGTCGCCGTCGATGAAGATCTCCCCCTCGTCCGGCATGTAGGTCCCCGAGATGAGGTTGAGCATGGTGGTTTTGCCGGCCCCGTTGCTCCCGATCACCGTGACGAAGTCCCCCTCGGCGATCTCGAGGCTCAGGCCGTCCATGGCCGTCTTCTCGTCGATGGTGCCCTGCTTGAAAACTTTTCGAAGTCCTTCCAGTCGTACCATGCAGCGATCTCCCGGACCCGTCAAACCCCTCTCAAGTGAAGCTTTCCTTCCTTACCGCCCTTGAGCGCGGGGATCCCCAGCGCCAGGATCACCATGACGCCGGTGGCCATCTTCAGGTCTGTGGGCGCCAGCCCCATGCGGAGGCCGACGGCGATGATGAACTTATACACAACCGAACCCACGAGCGCGGCCATGGTCAGCCTCATCACGCCCTTTTTCCCGGTTCGCACACCCACCATGGACTCGCCGATGATGATGGAGGCCAGACCGATCACGATCATCCCGATGCCCATGCCCACATCGGCGAACCCCTGGTCCTGAGCCACGAGGGAGCCGGAAAGAGCCACGAAGGCATTGGAGATCCCCAGGCCCAGGACGGTCATGTTGTCCGTGTTGACCCCCAGGGTACGGATCATCTGCTCGTTGTCGCCGGTGGCCCGCATGGCGAGCCCCATCTCCGTGTGGAGGAACAGATCCGTGAGGAACTTGAAGGCAAAGGACACCAGCACGAAAAAAACGATCATGGGGATGAACCGGTTCATGTCCAGGGTCTCGAGGGGGGTGAGAAAGGTATCCACGGTGAGGAGCTGGATGTTGGACCGCCCCATGATTCGGAGGTTCACCGAGTACAGGATGGTCATCATGAGGATCCCCGACAGCAGGCTGTTGATCCTGAGCCGGGTGTTCAGGAGCCCTGTGCAGCAGCCGGCAAGAAACCCCATAAGCACGGCGACGAGGATGCTCACCAGGGGATCCACGTCCAGAGTGATGAGTCGGGCGGTCACGGCAGCGCCGAGCGGGAAGCTTCCGTCCACGGTCAGATCGGGGAACGCCAGCACGCGGAAGGTGATCACGATGCCGAGGGCGACCAGGGCGTAGGCAAGCCCCTGCTCCAGGGATACGGGGACCGTTCGCAGTAAACCGCTAAACAGCATGTGCACACCGCCTTAAAAACCGGGGGAGGCGTGACCGCCTCCCCCGTTGTCATTGAATGCCTGCCCTACTCTCCCTTGATCACGTTCCCGTCCTCGTCCCACAGCTTGTCTGCGGCGTGCTTCAGAAGGGTCTCCGGGAGGTCCACACTCTGGTCCTTGGCGTTCTTCAGGCTGACCCACAGGCTGTAGCCGGCCGCGAGCCCGGCCGGGATCTCTCCCGGGTCCTCGCCCTTCAGAATGCGGGCGGCCTTTTTTCCGGCCGTGTACCCGACCATGTAGTAGTCCAGTCCATACACCACCACGGCACCCCGGGGAACGCTGTCCCGGTCGCCGGCAAAGAGGGCGATGTCGTTTGCATTGCAGACCTTGACCACGGACTCGAACGCGGAGACGGTGGTGTTGTCCGACGTGATGTGGATGGCCTGCACCCTCCCCACCAGGCTCTGTGCGGCCTGCATGACCTCGGCGCTGTTGGAGACGTGGGCCTCGACGAGCTCGCCCCCGAGGTCCTCAACGGCCTTCTTCATCTCTTTGATGTGGAAGGTCACATTCACGTCGCCCGGGTTGTAGATGGTCCCCCACTTCTTCACGTGGGGCACGATCTCCTGGTACATCCTGCACTGGAGCTCGATCGGCCACCGGTCGCTCACGCCGGTGACGTTCGTCCCGGTTTTCCCCAGCTTGGGCGCGATCCCGGTCTTGACCGGGTCGGTCACCGAGGAGAAGACGATGGGCGTCTCCTTGCTGACCTTGACCTGCGCCTGGGCATTGGGCGTGCTGATGGCGTGCACGAGATCCACCCGGTCGTCCTCGAACTTGCGGGCGATCATTGCGCAGTTGGCCTGGTCGCCCTGCGCGTTGGCCCGTTCGATGGTGATGTTTTTCCCCTCAATGAAACCTTCCTCCGCCAATGCGTCGGCAAATCCTTTCGAGTCATTGTCCAGGGCGGGGTGGGAGACGATCTGTGCCTCCCCGATGCGAATCATCTCCGCTGATACAGCCGACCCGAAGAAAAGACCGACCGCAAATACGACCGCCATGACACACATTGCCCTCTTCATAAGCCTACCTCCTTTTGTGGATTGACGTAACAAGACCTGCATCTTTCCGCTTTTCGTCTTTATTAACCCATCACCGCCGCCTGGAGCGGCGCCTGTCAAGCCCATGAAGGAGCTCGGGCCCGCTTTTGTCGAGCCCCCGGTGCGAAGAAAGGTATGGAATCCTCGGGTAGGTCATCGGAAGTATACGCAGAGGGCCTTAGAAGTGTCAAGGTCTATCCCGGGACTTCTTGCGGCTCCATCAAATCTCTTTCCACTCGCAGTCCAGGTGAACGCATTTGGGCCGAATCCGGGACAGGATTTCCTCCCGCCGCCCCCGGGCCCAGTCGGGCATCTCCTCATCCCAGCGGGAAGCCGAGGGAACGTGAACGATGGTGGGATGCTTGAGCCCGGGCTCGACCGTCAGCTCGAGGGTGCGCTTGCCCTCGGAGTACAGGATATACCCGAACGATATGACCACGTCGTGTTCTTCCTGCCTTCCGCTTTTCGAATCTCCTGCGGCCTGCAACGGCCCCTCCCCGCTTCGCGCGCGGCCCCCTCCACCGAAGGGAACCGGCTCGTCGATCTGTTGAATCCTTCGGAGATGCCTCCCTCCGTCGAACGGGGTTTCGAGCCAGGCCCGAACGATCTCCAGCGCATCCTCCCAGGGGATCACCCTCCCCCCCAGGGCGAGGACGTTCGCGTCGTTGTGCCTCCTGGCCAGGATGGCGGTCTCGCGGTTCCAGCAGAGAGCGCAGCGGACGCCGGGGATCCGATTGGCCGCCATGGCTTCTCCGTTTCCCGAGCCTCCCAGAACGACGCCCCGCTCGCACGCGCCTTCGGCCACGGCCCCGGCCGCAGGGCGGATGAAGAGCGGGTAGTCCACAGGATCCTCCGAGTTCGTCCCGAAGTCCTCGACCTCGTGACCGCTCTCCAGGAGAAACCGCTTGATTCGTTCCTTGTAGGGGTAGCCGGCATGATCGGCTCCCAGGGCAATCTTCATAGGACGCTCCTTTTTCATACTATTTTTTCACGCTACCGCTGTGTGGTCGTCCCGTCAAGGGCGGGAAATTCCGGTTGCTCCACGGTCCGGCGTAGACTAAGTTGATGAGGAAAGGAGACCCGCCATGATTCAGCCACGCTCTCCCTCCAGGCATCGTTTCATCGCCGTCGCGGTTCTGACAACCTTGATCCTGGGCATTACGGCCGCCGCCGGGACCAGGGCTCTCTTCGCCCGTGACCGCCATTTCCTGTGGAACGTGGACACCGCCCAAGGCCGGGTCACCATCATGGGCTCGATCCATACGCTTCGAGACGACGCGTATCCTTTGCCCGCCGTTTACGAGCGGGCTTACAGCGATGCCGAAGGGCTCGTTTTCGAAACAGACATGGCCCGCATGGAGGAGCCCGCAGTCCAGGCCCGGCTTCTCGCCCTCGGGCTCAACCCTGAAGGGGGGACCCTTCGTGACCGCCTGTCCCCGGACGCCTATGAGACCCTGGCCGAGGCCCTGGGCGAGCGGGGCCTTCCTCCGGAGCAGTTCGCCCCGTTCAAGCCCTGGTTCTGTGCCTTTACCCTGACCCTGCTCGAGCTCCAGCGTCTGGGATACCAGCCCCGGAACGGGCTGGACAGGCACTTCTTCAACAAGGCCGCCCGGGACGGCAAGACGCTCTACCACCTGGAGAGCGTCGAGGCCCAGATTCGACTCCTGGCCTCACTGGAGCAGGGCGGGCAGGAGGCATTCCTGCTCCAGTCGCTCCAAGAGCTGGATCTCCTGGGTTCCAAGGCCGCTGAGATGACCGAGGCCTGGCGGACCGGCGACACAGGGGGCCTCGATGCATTCATCCGAATGAGCTTCGAGGGGTTCCCCGATCTCTATGACCGCTTCATCGTGCAGCGGAACCGCAACTGGCTCCCCCTGATCGAGGACCTCATCCGAGACGGAGAAAACGTGCTCGTCATCGTTGGCGCCGGTCACCTGGTGGGAGACGAGGGCCTCGTTCAACTCCTCGAGGATCGAGGCCACCGCCTCGAGCAGCAGTAGCGGGTCCTGCTCCCGGGCCGATCATGAAGGTTCTGCTGATTTCAGCCAACTCGGAACGCTCGATCATGCCGGTCCCCCCGGTGGGACTGCTCTGCGTGGCCCAGGCGGCGCGCGCGGCCGGGCACGAGACCGCGGTGATCGATCTCATGGCCGAGGAAGATCCGGCGGCCCGCCTGAACCATGCCGTGGAGCGGTTCGATCCCGGCGTGATCGGCCTCTCGGTGCGCAATATCGACGACCAGAGCATGCGGTCCCCCCGGTTTCTCCTGGACGAGGCCCGGGAAGTGACGCGCATCTGCCGCTCGCTCACCGGGGCGCCCATCGTGGTGGGAGGACCCGGGTACAGCATGTTTCCACAGGAGGCCCTGGATTATCTCGGGGCGGACGCCGGGATCCCGGGGGACGGCGAGGATGCCTTCACCCGCCTTCTCCATCGGCTCGAGCAGGGCGAGCCCCTCTCCGACATCCCCCGGCTCGTTCGGCCCGACGCTCCGCCCCCCGGGGAACCCTTCCGCCCCCGCGACCTGGACCGTCTTCCCCTGCCCGAGCCGGATCTCCTGGATCGAGGAGCCTATCACCCGGACAAGCTCTGGGTTCCCGTTCAGAGCCGGCGGGGCTGCCCTCTGGGCTGCTCCTACTGCTCCACCGCGACCATCGAGGGACGTGTCGTTCGAAAACGATCGCCCGGCGAGGTGGTCCGCTGGATGGAAAGGTGGGTCGCGGCGGGGTTCCATCGGTTTCACTTCGTGGACAACACCTTCAACCTTCCTCCCTCCTATGCCGAGGCCTTGTGCGACCGCATCTCGGCGGCCGGTCTGAACGTGAGGTGGCTCGGCATCCTTTACCCGGCGCGCCTCACCGGGCGGCTGGTCCGCAAGATGGCCCGGGCGGGCTGCCGCCAGGTGAGCCTGGGCTTTGAGAGCGGTTCGCCCCGCATGCTCCGCGCCCTGAACAAGCATTTCAGCCCCGAAGAGGTGGAGCGGGCCGCACGCATGCTGTCCGATCACGGCATTCGACAAATGGGGTTCCTCATGCTCGGCGGGCCGGGCGAGACCCGGGCCTCGGTGGAGGAGAGCGTGGCCTTTGCCGACAGGCTGGGCCTGGATCTCCTCAAGATCACCGTGGGGATCCGCATCTACCCCGACACGCCCCTCGCCGAGCTGGCTGTGCGCGAGGGCGTGATCGGCGCAGGGGAATCCCTGCTGAGACCCCGCTTCTACCTGGAGAAGGGCCTGGAGGGCCGGCTGGAGGAGCAGGTGGACGCCTGGGTGGCGGAGCGGGAGCAGTGGCAGCGGTGATCGACCTCAAAGGGGTCTTGCTTCCGAGCTTCTCGGAGGCCGGCATGCCATCCATACAAATAGACATATTTTTATATTGACGTTTTTCCGGCTCCTGCTATGCTTAATTATCATGTCAAAACGATCTGATTTCGAATGGGACCCAGTGAAAGACGAGCTGAACCGGAAGAAGCACGGCGTTTCGTTTGCCCTGGCACAGCTTGCTTTTCTGGATCCCGATCGTGTTATCCTGGAGGATCTGGAGCACAGCAATGATGAAACACGTTACTACTGCCTCGGCCGGGTCTCAGGCGGGACTTTGACGGTCCGGTTCACTTTTCGAAAAGGCAGGATCCGGATCATCGGGGCCGGCTACTGGCGTAAAGGAAAAAAGATCTATGAAAAAGAAAATAAAATACACGGATGAGCCCATGGGCAAGGTAAAGGTGATCCCTGACTTTCTCCCTTCCCCTGAGGAGCTTGCCCTGAAGGATGAAACCATCAAGGTCACCATTTCACTCAGCAAGACCAGCGTGGAGTTCTTCAAGAACGAGGCCCGGAAGCACGACACGCACTACCAGAAGATGATCCGGCGGCTTCTCGACGAGTACACCGCGCATCAGTCCTAGCTCCCTTGTTTCAACCGGTAGACCTGCCAGTCAATGCTTGACTGGTTTCTTTGCATGGGATAGCTTCGGCTGGACTTGGCCCCACCATGAACGACGGACAGGAGACGCCATGGACACCGGAACGAACACGCGCTGCATGCCGCGGTTTCGCCTGCTCGAACCGAACCAGATTCAGCGCCTCCACCAGGCCGCGCTCCGGGTGCTGGAGGAGACGGGCGTCCAGGTCCTGCACCACGAGGCCCTGGAGCTCCTCGCAGGCCACGGGGCCCGCGTCACGGACGGCAAGACCGCCCGGATCCCGTCCTACCTGGTGGAGGAAGCCATCGCCTCGGCCCCGTCCAACGTGGTCGTCTTCGACCGGAACGGGGTACCGGCCATGGAGCTCGGCGGCCGGCGCAGCTACTTCGGCACGGGCACCGACCTGCCCAAAACCATCGACCTGGAAACCCGCGAGCACCGGGACACCGTGGAGGATGACGTCCACAGGAGCACCCGCCTCAGCGACGCCCTGCCCAACATCGACTTCATCGGGTCCTACGGCCTGCCGAGGGACGTCCCCCCGGGCCTCCACTACATCCGCAACTTCCAGATCCTGGCGGAGGGCAGCGTCAAACCCATCTTCTTTACGGCGGAGTCCGAAGCCGACCTCCGGATCATCCTGGACATGGCCGAGGCCGTGGCCGGGGGACCCGAGGACCTGGCCGCACGGCCCTTTCTCATCCACTACTCCGAGCCGGTCTCCCCGCTCACCCACTCCGAAGAGGCCGTGGCCAAGCTGATGGCCTGCGCGCGAAGCCGTGTGCCCGTCAATTACACCCCGGCCATGCTGGCCGGCTCCACCGGCCCGGTCACCCTGGCGGGCGCCGTGGTGACAGCCACGGCCGAGGCCCTGTCAGGACTGGTGATTCACCAGCTCACGAACAAAGGGGCGCCCGTCATCTCCGGGTTTGCAGCCACCAGCATGGACATGCTCAGGGCCACGGTATCCTACACATCGCCCGAGTTCCGGCTGACCCATTCCGCCTGTGCGGACCTGTTTCATCACTACGGGATTCCCATGTGGGGCACGGCCGGGTGCAGCGACGCCCAGTTTCCGGACCTCCAGTCCGGCGCGGAGTACGGGTTCACCCTGCTCAACGCGGCGCTGGACGGCGCCAACCTGATCCACGACTGCGGTTACGTGGGGCAGGGTTTCGTGGCCTCACCCGAAATGATCGTCTTTGCGGACGAGGTCATCGGGTATGTCAAGCGGTACATGAAGGGCTTCGAGCTGGACCCGGAGCATTTGGCCCTGGACGTGATTCAAGGCGTGGGTCCGGGCGGGCACTTTCTGGGGGAGAAGCACACCCTGGACCTGTTCCAGGGCGAGCATTGGCGGCCGGGCCTGTTCAACCGGGAAAACCTACCCAACTGGACCAGGGACGGACGCAAGACCATGACGGAGCGCCTTCTCCACCGAACCCGGGAGATCCTGGACACGCACGAGCCGGCCCCGCTTTCCGAAGCGACGCTGGATGCTTTGTCCCGAATCTGGAACGACACCAAGGCGAGAAAAGGAGAGAAATAACCGTGGGAGTAATGGAAGACATCCACCAGGCCGTGGTGGAAGGCAGAGTGGAGGATGCAGCCGCAGGCGTCGAGTCGGCGCTTTCCTCGGGCACGGACGCCGATGAGATCCTGAACCGGAGCCTGGTCCCGGCCATGGACCTGGTAGGGGAGAAGTTCGGCGAGGGCGAGTACTTCATACCGCAGGTCCTCTGGTCGGCCAAGTCCATGCAGGCCGGCATGGACCTTCTCCGTCCCCACTTCGCCGAGGGCCGGGACACGGACAAAGGGCGCATCATCATCGGCACGGCCAAGGGCGACATCCACGACATCGGCAAGAACCTCGTGGGCATGATGCTCGAGGGAGCCGGGTTCAAGGTCGTGGACCTGGGTGTGGACGTGGAGCCCGCTCGGTTCGTGGACACGGCCGAGCAGGAGAACGGCCGCATCATCGCCGTCTCCGCCCTGCTCACCACGACCATGCCCGCCATGGCCGACGTGGTCTCCCTGGTGCGCGAGCGCGGCATGGACGCCAAGGTGATGATCGGCGGAGCACCTGTGGACGAGGCCTTTCGCGAGGAGATCGGCGCGGACGGCTACGGCACCGACGCCGTGGACGCGGTCCGGAAGGTGCGGGAGCTGCTGGGCGCGTGAATCGTGTGCCGGTGTCGGTGTCGGTGTCGGTGTCCGTGTCGGTGTCCGTGTCGGTGCCGGTGGAGGCGACATGAAAGAGACCATTCTCGATCTGGCCCAAAGGCGCCCGGTGATCTTCGACGGCGCCATGGGGACCATGCTCATGGCCTCGGGGCTTGCCGCCGGGGAGGTGCCGGAGCGGCTCAACGTGGACCGCCCCGCGGAGGTCATGGAGATCCACCGGCGATACTACGAGGCCGGGGCCGACGTGGTGCACACCAACACGTTCGGCGCGAACCCCATCAAGCTGGGAGATCGGGGCTGCGCCGGAGAGACGGCCCGGCTGAACCTCGAGGCCGCCCGCATCGCCGCAAAGGTGTGCCCGGAGGGAAAGCTCGTGGCCGGGGACATCGGACCCACGGGAAAGATGATGGCCCCGCTGGGCGATGTGACGAGGGAGCGGATGGAAGACGGTTTTCAGGCCCAGGCCGAGTCCCTTCTGCAGGGCGGCGTGGACCTCATCAGCA
>JAIPEI010000115.1 GCA_021737245.1 Deltaproteobacteria bacterium
TTCTGAGCTCGATGCCTGCTTTCTCCATGAGCCTGTCCGGCATTCAAGATCGAACTCCAATGAAACGGGGGACAACATGCCGCAGAGAGAAGGGGAAACCGACTACAAGTATGAGGATTACGCAGCGGACATGGCCTACCATCGCCTTCCGGCGACGGCGGATCTGGTCAGCCAGAAAATGAACATCACCCTGGATTCGGGGACGGCTTTCGATCTCGAGTTCACCCATCCCAACGAGGTGAGCTGGAAGAGCGGTTCCGAGGACGGAACGGACTGGTACGAGGCCATCGAGGTGGCTCCCCGGACCTACTACATCGACATGACCTTCGCCGATACGCCGCGACAATGCCGCACCTTCTTCGTCAACACCGAGACCCGCCGGACCCTCTCCGTCCACACCCTGATGCGTGAGGGCGACGTCGGCAAGGAGCCCCGCGCGGTGCAGGATTTCACTCCGGGCGTGCTGGGCGATCCGACCATTCCGCCGGCGGGCATGAAACCCGCGCCCACCCGGGATCTCATCGGGCTGAGGGCTCTCTACACCTACAACCCGAACCAGTGCTTCGAGCACATCTATCTCAACGCGAAGCGCTATGCCTGGCACTGCATCGTGGGACCGCTGAAGGGGGAGTCGGATGTCGAGCTTCACATCACCTACAAGTTCGACGTGAACCAGTACATCTTCTCCTGGCGGGAGTTCGGCCTGCCCGTGAGCACCGTGTTCTTCCACAACTGGGACCAGATGCGGGAAACCGGCAAGTTCTTCGCCATCGGGGAGGACGGCGCCGTCGCCAACACCCCTGCGGGCGCCCTGATCCGGAAGCTGTCCGTGAGCTTCTACCCCGATGACCAGCAGCCCTTGTGATCCCGCCTTCCTGAACGATTCGGGAGGAGGGGGAGTGAACCGAGCTTGAGCTCCAGAAGGAGGCGACGACATGAGACTGGAAGGCAAGGCGGCGCTCATCACGGGAGGGGGCACCGGCATCGGTGCGGCCATCGTGAAGAGGTTCATCGCGGACGGCGCGAAGGTGTGCATCTCCGGACGGCGCCGGGAACCGCTCGACCGGGTCGCTCGAGCGTTTCCCGGCGAGATGATCGCCACGTGCCCGGGGGACGTCACGGAGTACGAAGACATCCAGCGGATGGTGGAGACCACGCTGAAGCTCACAGGCGGGATCGATGTGCTGGTCAACAACGCGGGCATCGACCCGGGCGGAACCGTGACCGACATCGATCCGAAGCTCTGGCGGAAGATCATGGACATCAACCTGACCGGACCTTTTCTGACCATGAAGGCGGCCATCCCGCACATGATCAAAGGGGGAGGGGGATCGATCATCAACATCTCCTCCCTGGGCGGGTTGAGATGCCTCCCTGGCATGCCGGCCTACTGCACGACCAAGGCCGGGCTCAACATGCTCACCAAGCAGGCGGCCCTGGATTATGGACGGTTCGGTGTCCGCTGCAATGCCGTCTGCCCGGGGGCGACGAGAACGGAGATGCTGGAGGAGGCCCTCACCCCGCTCACCGAGGTCCTCAAAACGGACGTGGACGGCGTGTTTGACTGCATCTCATCCAATGTTCCCCTCCACCGGGTCGCCGCCCCCGACGAGATATCCGGAATCTGCAGCTACCTGGCCGGCGATGATTCCTCTTTCATGACGGGGTCGGTTCTTCTGATCGACGGCGGCGCAGCCGTGGTCGACGTGTCCGGCGCCGCGCTGAGCAGCGCGGGGGTCAACTGGGGGGTCTAGGACACTCTCGCCCGGGCCGCCCCTGGGACCCCGTGCCGGGAGATCGGACCGTTCCATCGCCTGAACATGCTCCAGGGAATAACCTTGAGAGGTCAAACAGGAGGGTACCATGAAAAGCATCAGCAGATTGTGGCTCGGGTTACTCGTCTTCCTGATCCTGCCTTCTTTCCTGATCAGCGCTGCAGGCGCCGCGGACAAGGCGGACAAGGAAAAGATCGTCATCGGTCAGGCCATCTCTCTCTCTCGGGTCCGCTGGCCGGGGGCGTTGCCATATCGGGGGGCAAGATCTACGAGCTGTGGGTCAATGAGGTCAACAAGGACGGCGGCATCTATGTGGAGGAGTACGGCAGGAAGCTGCCCGTCGAGCTGAAACGGTACGACGACAAGAGCGATATCGGCACCATGGCGAACCTCATCGAAAAGCTGATCCTCGAGGACAAGGTTGATTTCCTCTTTCCTCCGTGGGGCACCGCCTGGCTGTTTGCGGCGGCCCCCATCGCCAACAAGTATGGATACATCCTGATCGGCGGGCCCGGCGGGGCGTTGAAGCTCAAGCAGATCGACCTGCCCTACTTCTTCCAGGTCCTGAACTTTTCCGACACCCAGGCCCCGGCCCTTGCCGAAATCTTCGAGGAGGTCGGCGTGAAAACGGCGGCGGTGGTGTATCGTGGAGACCTCCACGGCATCGAGTACGGCGAAGCCATGGTCCCGTTCTTCGAGGAGCGGGGGATCGAGGTGAAGATGAAGAAAAGCTACCCTCCCGGGATCAAGGACATGTCGTCCTTGTTGAAGGAGGCGGACGGCCTGAATGTCGATGCCTTTGTGGCGGCCTGCTATCCCGACGGCGGCATGATGCTCACCAGCCAGTCCATGGAGCTGGGAATCAACTTCAATGCCTTCTTCATGACCGTGCTCCCCTTTTCTCCCTCTCTCTTCAAGGGGACCTTCGGGGAGCGGGGGGTCGAGGGCGTGATGGGAGGCGGCGCCTGGAACGCCAAGACCTCGCCGGGAGCCAGGGACCTGGTGGACAAGTTCGTGAACCTTTTCGGGGAAGAGCCCGACTACTGGGGAGGCCTCTACTACTGGGCGTCCCTGCAGCACTTCCGGCAGGCCATTGAGAAGGCCGGAACCCTCGATCAGAAGAAGATCAGGGACATCATGGCCAGTGAGCGGTTCGACACGGCCCTGGGGCCCTACTGGTACGATGAGGACCGGTACTTCGTGAATCACCCGGGAGAGATCGGCCAGTGGCAGAAAGGCGTGTTCGAGGTCATCGACGTCGGCGAAAAGCGCACGGCCCCGCCCCTCTATCCCAAGCCCCCGTGGCCGAAAAAAAAGTAGCTCGTGCCCATGTAAACGAACTTTGGGCATTGCTGCGTTTCCAATTCAGAAAGGAGGATTTTTTGTCAAGATCAAGGAGATCAAGAGGTTACAAGAAACCTCGCTGATCGACGATGAGATTGGCAAAAAAGACCCTTTCCGGATGAAAACCAGCTCCCCCTGCAAAGCGGGCGGCCCGGAAGGCGCACGTTCCATCCGGCAACCCTTCCGCGCCTTTCGGGCGCCCGCCATGCCCCAGGACGGTCTCCAGGGAAACGAATATCGGGGAAATCCTCTGTCATGATGGTCACGATCCTGGACATCATCATCGCCGGTATGCTCCTGGGCGGCATCTACGCCCTGATCGCCGTTGGGCTCAGCCTCCAGTACGGTGTGGCCCGCGTGCTCAACATCGCCCACGGGGAGTTCATCATGCTCGGGGCCTTCATCACGTGGACCCTCTACACCGCCTTCGGGGTCAACCCCCTCCTCTCCCTGGCACTCTGCGGCCCCACCCTGTTCCTCATCGGCTACGTGCTCTACATCGTCCTGTTCAGCCGCCTGCGGGTCAGGGCGGCGTCGCCGGGCGCCTACGAGGGCAACTCCATGCTGGCCTGTTTCGGCCTCCTCTTCATCATCCAGAACCTCGCCATCCTGATCTGGGGGGCCGACATCAAGGGGTACTCCTTTTTCGCCTTTCCCGTCGACTTCGCAGGAGCGAGGTTTGCCGCCAACCGCCTGATCACCCTCGGGTTCGCCATCGTGATCGGGCTGGTCTTCTACCTGTTTCTGGCGCGAACCCGTCTCGGAAAGGCCATCCGCGCCTCCGCCCAGGAACCGGAGGCCGCGGGGCTCATGGGCGTGAACATCGACCGCGTGCTCGCGCTCTGCTTCGGGCTCGGGGCGCTCATGGCCGGCCTGGGAGGGGCGCTGATCAGCATGTCCTACAAGATTCAGCCCACCATGGGGCTCGAGTACACCATGATCGCGTTGATCGTCATCGTGCTGGGAGGGCTGGGAAGCATCCCTGGAAGCTTCATTGGAGGCTTCTTGCTGGGGCTGGTGGGCAGCATTGTCACGTACGTCGAGCCCGGCCTGGCCCTGGTCGCCTACTACGTGATCTTCATGATGGTCCTTCTGCTGAAACCCAAGGGCGTTCTGGGAAAGTAAGGGCATGAACGGCAGGATAACCACATTGAACAGACTCCAACGAGGGATCGTCCCCCTGGTCCTTCTCGCTGTTTTCGCGCTGTCTCCACTGGTCCTGAAGCAGTACGCGCTGATTCTGCTGACCAACACGTTCATGTACATCATTCTGGCCGTGAGCTGGTCGATGTTCTCCGGTCCCACGGGGTACATCTCCCTGGCGCCGGCGGCGTTTTTCGGGGCCGGCGTCTACACGTCCGCGGTCTTGGGATTCGCCCTGCCGTTTCCATTGATCGTGATCACAGGAGGTCTGGCGAGCTTCTGCATGGCGTTCCTCGTGGGGGCCCTTACCTTGCGCCTGCGAGGCATCTACTTCGTGATGTTCACCTTCGGACTCGTCGAGCTCCTGCTCAACTTCGTCCTGTGGTGGGAGGTCACTGTGACCGGGACGACCGGCCGGGTCGTCCCGCCCCTGGGCAACACCACCGTCTTCTACTTCATGCTGGCGATCCTGGCCTGCCTGCTGCTCACCGCCTTCCGGCTGAAGCACTCCAAGTACGGTTTCGCCCTTCAGAGCATCGGGCAGGGAGAGGAGGCCGCGGCCCACACCGGCATCCACGTCACCGCCCTGAAGATGAACACCTTCGCGCTCAGCGCATTCTTCATGGGGGCAGCCGGGGTCGTCATGGCGACCCGCTGGACCTACATCGATCCCCGGATCGCCTTCAACCCCACCCTCTCGTTTCTGCCCGTGCTGATGGCCATCTTCGGCGGCCTGGGACAGCTCTACGGCCCCATCATCGGCGCGGCCATCTTCACCTACCTGGAGGAGTTCCTGATCACCCGCTTTCCGTATCACTACATGCTCATCTTCGGCATCACCATGGTGATCGCCATCCGGTACCTGCCGGACGGCCTGGTGGGGCTGGTCCAGAAGGCCTGGAAACAATGGAGCAGGAGGAAGCATGGCGCTGCTCAAGGGTGAGAAGGTCACCAGGTACTTCGGCGGCCTGGCGGCAGTGTTCGATGTGAGCTTCGAGGTGCAGCAGGGAGAGGCCCTCGGCTTGATCGGCCCCAACGGGGCGGGCAAGACCACCCTGTTCAACCTCATCTCGGCCGCCCTCACCCCCCGGCCCGGGGCGATCTACTTCAAGGGTCGCAAGATCACCGGGCTGAGCCCCTACAGGATCTGCCGCATGGGGGTGGCGCGGACCTTTCAGACCGTCAAGGTGTTCCCCGACCTGCCGGTCCTCACCAACGTCATGCTGGGCGCCTCCTTCGGGGCCTCCCCCGGCCTGTCCTGGGGGGATGCGGCGGAGGAGGCATCCGAGATCCTGGAGTTCGTGGAGCTCTCCGCGGTCAGGGATACCCCCGCCGGGGAGCTGACTCTGGCCAACCAGAAGCGGCTCGAGGTGGCCCGGGCCCTGGCGACCCGCCCCGATCTCCTGCTGCTCGACGAGATCATGGAGGGGCTGAACCCCACGGAGATCGCCCGGTCCATGGAGCTGATCCGGAGCATTCGCGGCCGGGGCGTCACCATCATCATGATCGAGCACGTCATGAAGGCCATCATGAACCTCTGCGATCGCATCATGGTCCTTCATCACGGCTCCAAGCTCGCCGAGGGCACCCCCGGGGAGATCGCCGCCAGCGACGAGGTCATCCGGGTCTACCTGGGAGAGAGGGCCCATGCTGGAAGTTGAGAATGTCTCCACGATGTACGGCAGGATCCAGGTCTTGTGGGACGTGTCCCTCGCCGTCCGCGAAGGCGAAACCGTGGCCCTGGTGGGAGCGAACGGGGCCGGGAAGACCACGCTTCTCGAGACCGTTTCCGGAATGTTGAAGCCGGCCTCGGGCAGGATCGCCTTCCGCGGAAAGCGGATCGACGGGCTCCCCTCCCATGCCATTGTGGAGCTGGGGATCTCTCACATCCCCGAGGGAAGAAGGCTCTTTCCGGAGATGTCTGTGCGGGAGAACCTGGAGATGGGGGCCTACCTCGCCCGGGTCTGGAAGGACAAGCAGGAGATCCTCGACCGGGTGTTCCAGCTCTTCCCGATCCTCCACGCGCGGCAGGGCCAGCTCGCACGGACCCTCTCCGGCGGCGAGCAGCAGATGGTGGCCATGGGCCGCGGGCTGATGTCGAGACCGAGCCTTCTCGTCATCGACGAGCCATCCTCGGGCCTCGCCCCGCTGGTGGTGGACGAGATGTTCCGGATCATCGAGACCCTCCGGGGCGAAGGCATCGCCATCCTGCTCATCGAGCAAAACGTCCAGCAGACCCTGGAGATCGCCACCCGGGCCTACGTTCTGGAGAACGGACGGATCACCCTGGAGGGAGCGAGCCGGGATCTCCTGCATGAGGATCTCATCAAAAAGGCCTACCTGGGCCTGTGACCGGACGCTTCAACCCCTCCACGGACTCCAGGTCCGGGAAGCGGTCGTCGTCCTCCAGTGCCCGGGGGATGTCCGGCCTTTTCCACGGCCTCCAGGTTAGAGAGCACAACCGCCACGGCGTGCTTGCAGCGGTTCCGTACGCGCAGGTACAGTCGCTCCGCATGTCCTCTTCGTCGAATCAGCCCCGGACCCTTCCGCTTTTCAAGCCCGGCCGATGCCGTCCGGATCCCTCTCCTCTCGGCTGAGAAACGCCTCCGGGTACCCGCCCCGAATCAGGAGGGTGTCCCACATGCGGCGCAGCTCCATGGCTGCCACCGTCGGGGCCCCCGGCCGGGAGGAGACGACCTCCGCCAGGCTGAACGGGAAGGAGATACCGCTTCGCGACGGAATGACGGGTTCTCTGCAAGGTCTCGAGTTCAAGAGGCCCATTGTGAGAAAGCCTTGAAGGCCGAAGCCCGGGTGCCCTCATTTTTCGCCCTTGCTTTTTTCACCGATCCTGCGGATAAGGACCAAGCCGGCCTGCGCGGCAGGGGGCCGGGAGCGGCGGCGGCCAATAACACAGGATCGGAACGAACCAGTGCCCAGAATATACACCTCCCCTTTTGTGCGCATGTCGTGCGCCAACTTCTTCATCGTGATCAGCTTCGCCCATTTCTTCCTTTTTCCGCTGTTCATCAAAGACAGGGGAGGCTCCAAGGCGGACATCGGGGTGATCATGTCGGCGTTTCTGGTGGCCTCCATCCTCTGCCGGCCCTGGATATCGGACATGGTCGACCGCCTGGGCCGGAAGACGACCTACACGCTGGGTTGCATCGTCATCACGGTCATGCCGCTGACCTATCTGTTTCTTCAGGGACCCGTGGAGTCTTATTACCTGTTGCTGCTCGGCATCCGGGTGATTCACGGTGTGGGTCTGGCCCTGTGTTTCACTGCCGTCTTCACCTTCATCATCGATATCGTCCCCCACGAGCGTTTGAACGAAGGCGTCGGCGTTTTCGGAATCACCGGATTGACCGCCATGGCTGTGGGTCCGGTGATCGCGGAAGCGATTCTGACGCATTTCGGGTATGCATTCTACTTTGTCAGCGCCGCCGCCTCGGGCGCCGTGGGGTTCGTCATCCAGCGGCCGGTGACCGAACCCGTGAACGAAGCGTTCACCCCGGTTCCAGCCGGATTTTTCAGGATGCTTTTTCAGCCCCGCTATCTGTGGATCTCTCTTCTCGTATTCCTGTTCGGTTTCGGTCTTTCGGCTTCAAACACCTTTGTAGCCCCGCTCGCAGAGGAGCGGCGGATTGCGCTCATCTCGTTTTACTACATCTCCTATTCACTTGCCGCAGTCTGCACCCGCGTCTTCGGCGGCAGGCTGGCCGATCGCTGGGGGGAGGCGAAGATCCTTCCGCCGGCGTTCGTGCTGACCTCATCGGGCTTCATTCTGCTCATGCCGGACGGCGGCGACGCCCTGTTCATCCTTTCCGGATTGCTGTGCGGCAGCGGTCACGGCTTCCTCTTCCCCTCTCTCAATGCCCTGGCCGTGAGAGGAGAGCCGCCCGCGGTTCGTGGCAAGATCACGGGCATTTTTACCGGAGGGCTGGACTTCGGGGTGTTTTCGGGCTCGTTGATCCTCGGGATGGTGGGGGAAGCCTTCGGCTATGGACCGCTCTTCGGCCTGGCCGGTCTGTCGCTTCTCATTGCAGCGCCCATCACCTGGTGGGGGACATTGAAAAAACGTGCGAGGGCCGGGGTGTGAGGACATGGTCCCGACTTGGTCCCCTGCGATTCGCCTGCCTCCTCACATCCTTCCGGCCCGTCTCCGGATCCCCTCCACGATCCCGCCCACCGTTTCCCGGGCCTCCTCTGTCTCCGCGAAGCCCCGGGCGATTCGCTCGGCCACAGGGACGATCCGGGAGGCCGTGTCCCGAACCCGGCCCTGCACGTAACGACGCTTCAGCCCCGCGGCGTCGGCCAGCCGGTCCCAGTGCCGGGGTTGCACCCACTCCGGCCGATCCTCACCCCCGATCTTCATGGCGAGCTTGCTCGAGAGATCCGGATATGCGGCCGTCGACAGGAGGTCGTGAAACGGCGCCAGCCGCGGACCCGGCTCTGCGAGCAACAGGGAGAGGTTCTTGGCGTGGCCGTCGGCATTGCCCACGAGCACGTTGAACACGACCCAGCCGAGCAGGGCCTGCCGATCCGCTGCCGGCCGGACGCTGGCTCTCTCCAGGAGCGCAAAGCAGTCCTCCAGCGAGGGACCGCCCTCGTTCTCGTACTTCTGCTCCGGGAGGACGCCCAGGGCCTGGCAGAAATCCTCCTGGTGGACCCGAAGGACCCTCCCGTCCTCCTCCCGTTCCCTGTCGTACCGCGTCACCACCAGGACCGTGTCCCGGCCCTTCCGAATCAAGGCCTCGACCGCCGGCAGGCCCAGTCCGCGAGCAAGCGCCATGCAGAATGCCTCGTTCTCCACCGTCCCCGCAAACGCCGAAATGGGCGGCTTGAGGATGTGGGTGCTGGGGCTGTTGCCCGTGGCTATGAACACGCGCTCCTCTTCCATGTAGACGGGCAGCTTGCTCTGGGCGCCTGCCAGGGAGAGGCGGACGCCCTCCTCCCCGGCCAGGAACGGCC
>JAIPEI010000116.1 GCA_021737245.1 Deltaproteobacteria bacterium
CCGCCAGGGGCTCCAGCCCCTTTTCCCTGGCCACCGTCCCCCGGGTCCTGCGCTTGGGCCGGAAGGGCAGGTAGAGATCCTCCAGGGCCGAGAGGGTCTCCGCGCCGAGGATTCCGGCCTTCAGCTCGTCCGTGAGGAGCCCCCGCTCGGTGAGGCTCCCCAGGATGGCGTCTCTTCGCTTGTCCAGCTCGTGGAGCTGGGCCGACCGGTCCCGGACAGCGGTCACAGCCACCTCGTCCAGGGTTCCTGTAGCCTCTTTCCGGTACCGGGCGATGAAGGGCACTGTGGCCCCGTCCTCGATCAGCCGGCCCACGGCCTCCACCTGCCAGGGTTTCAGGTCGAGTTCATCCGCAATGCGGCGCGCATGGTTCTGGTCCATAAAGATCCTTTCTTTGACGGCCTTTTTTGTTCAGGCCGGCCGGTTTTTCCGCCACGCCAGCGGCCGATGATACTCCTGCGAGCCGGCCCCGTCAACGCGCGTTCCGGGTCCACTGAACCTGGTGCCGGCTGCGGGTTCGGGGCCGTGCGCTTTCCCCTTCCATATTTCCTACCGAAACTGTATGCATTATGAATTGACTCGCGGCGAAAGCCTGATTAGATTTTCCAGAACGGAACGAGGTCACAATCCCATGGAAAGGAAACCGAGCCCCCATGCCGGAAAAGGTTCAGATACAATACGACGCCCTGGTGCTGGGTGGAGGCATCGCAGGGATGCAGGCCGCCCTGGACCTGGCTGAGCAGGGCTACACGGTCGCTCTGGTGGAACGAACAGAGACCATCGGCGGTAACATGATCAAGCTGTCCAAGGTGTTTCCCACCCTTGACTGCGCCAGCTGCATCACGACCCCGAAGATGGCGGCGGTGGCCCACCACCGCAACATCACCCTGATGACCCTGTGCGAGCTTCGGGGTGTGGGAGGCGCGGCGGGGGATTTCGAGGTGAAGGTGCGGCAGCAGCCGAGGTACGTGGACACGGACCGCTGCATCGGCTGCATGAAGTGTGAAATGGGATGCCCCATCCTGGCGCCCTCTCGGGAACAGCACGGTTTCGCCGGCCGAAAGGCGATCTACGTGCCCTTTGCCAGCGCCATCCCCCAGGTGCCGCGGCTGGACGCGGAGAGCTGCACCCTGTGCGGCAAGTGCGCCGGGCTGTGCCCGACCGGCGCCATCGACTACTTCCAGAAGCCCCGGGACCTGAAGATTCGAACCAAGGCCCTGGTCCTGGCCACCGGGTACAAGCTGCTCCGGGATTACCCGGCCCGGGCATGGGGGGAGGCGGCCGACCAACCCAACCTGGTGGACGCCTTGCAGATGGAATGCCTCCTGGCCCCGGCCGGCCCCTACAAGCGGCTGCTCCGGCCCAGCGACGGAAAGGAGCCCGAAAGCGTAGCCTTTATCCAGTGCGCCGGCAGCCGGGACACCCAGCTCGGCGTCCGCCATTGCTCCCGGGTCTGCTGCATGTACAACATCAAGCAGGCGACCCTCCTCAAGCGGGAGCACCCCGGGATGCGGCTTGCCATCTACTGCATGGACGTGCGCTGCTTCGGCAAGGGGTACGAGCAGTTCTACCGCAACGCCCTGGAGATGGGCGTCGAGTTCGTGCGGTCCAAGGGGGTCGTCACCGGCCGGAGCGATGACGACGGCGTGATCGTCCGCCACGACGACATGGAGGGGAGCGGCGGTCCCCGGCTCGACACCTTCGACATGGGGGTGCTCTCCCTGGCGATCGTGCCGGCGTGGACCCCCGACGGGCTGGCCCCGGTTCGAGTGGCCGAAGACGGGTTTCTGGCTTCCAGGCAGCCCAAGCTCTCTTCCACCCTCACCAGCTCCGAAGGAGTGTTCATGGCCGGCGTGGCAGCCGGGCCCAAGGACATCGTGGACACGGTGGTGGAGGCCGGTGCAGCCGCTTCCGAAGCGGGAATCTTTCTCAAGGGACTTCAGGCCGGCCGTCAACGAGCCGCTTGAGATTCAAAGGACGATCGTCATGAGCGAAAGGAACCAGGGGCCCGGAATCGGCGTGTACGTGTGTCACTGCGGCGGCAACATCTCCGACCACGTGGACGTGGACAAGGTGGCCGAGGCGGCCGCCCGGATGCCCGATGTCGTCACAGCCCGTCTCAACCCGTTCATGTGCTCCGATCCGGGGCAGGACCTGATCATGGAGGACATCAAGGCCGGGCTGATCGACCGCGTCGTGGTGGCTTCATGCTCCCCCAGCCTTCACGAGACCACATTCCGCAATGCCCTGGTCCGGGCGGGCATGAACCCCTACCTCTATGTCCACGCAAACATCCGGGAGCAGGTGAGCTGGGTGGCGGAGGGCGAGGGGGCCACGAAAAAGGCCGTCTCTCTCGTGGCCTCGGCCGTGGCCAAGGCCCGGCTGATCCGTTCCCTGGATCCCATCCGCGTCGAGGCAAAGGATCACGCAACCGTGATCGGAGGGGGCGTGGCCGGGCTCAAGGCGGCCCGGGACCTGGCCATGCACGGCCTTCAGGTCGTGCTGGTGGAAAAGACCCCGTTCCTGGGCGGCTGGGTGGCCAGGCTGGACACCCTGTTCCCCACGGGCGACGACGCTGTCGAACTCCTGAACACCCTGTATCGCCAGGTGAGCGGGCTGCACAATGTCGAGATCCTCACCTGCGCCCAGCTGGTCGCCCAGGAAGGCTACATCGGCAACTTCCGGCTGAAGGTGACCCGCAGGCCGCCCCAAACCGACGAGGAGCGGAAAAAGCTGGCCTGGGTCCGGGCATCCGGGCAGGTCGGAGCCGGCGTGGTTCCGTTCGTGGGCATCTGCCCGGCGGAGCCTCCGGATGATCCGGAGGAGTCCGAGTTCACCACCGGCGCCGTGATCATGGCGACCGGCTTCTCCGCCTATGAGCCCCGAAGGGGAGAGTACGGCTACAAGGAGCATCCCGAGGTGGTCACCCTGGCCGAGCTGATTCGGCAGATGGCCGGGGGAACCTCCCGAGACGGGCACCTGGTGATCAACGGGAAGCCCGTCAAGACCATGGCCATGATCCACTGTGTAGGCTCCCGCCAGATTCCGGGGCTGCACGAGCCGGGCGAGGACGGGCGCCTCAACCAGTACTGCTCGCGCACCTGCTGCAACAGCCTGCTCCATGCAGCCCTGAGAATCCGCCGGGAGCATCCCGAGACGGTGATCTTCAACCTCTACCGCGACATCCGCACTTACGGCCGCGGGCACGAGGAGGCCTATATCGCGGCCTCGGAAAATCAGGTCCGCTTCATCCGGTTCCTGCCTGGGACGCCTCCTGCGGTAAGGCGGGAGGACAACGGGTACGCCCTGTCCGTCACGGTGCGCGACGCGCTCTTCCACGAGGACGAGCTGGAGATCCCCGTGGACCTCGTGGTGCTGGGCACCGGCATGCAGCCCGCGCCCATCAAGGAACTCACCGAGGTCATGAAATGCCAGACCGGCCGGGACGGCTTCCTCCAGGAGGTACACCCGAAGATCCGCCCGGTGGAGGTCGCTTCGGCGGGGATCTTCCTGGCCGGCACCTGCCAGGCCCCCATGGACATGACCGAGACGGTGGCGGCCGCTTCGGCTGCGTCCGCGAAGGCCGGATCCATCCTGTCGGTCGGCGCAGTGGAGCTGGAGCCGTTCGTCTCCCGGGTCGATACCTTGAAGTGCTCGGCCTGCTGCACCTGCCTTCGCGCCTGCCCTTACGGCGTTCCGAAGATCGTCGACGGCGCCGCATACATCGAACCGGCATCCTGCTACGGATGCGGGGCCTGCGCGGCCGAATGCCCGGGCAAGGCGATCACCCTGGAGCATTCCACGGACGAGCAGGTCCTCGCCGGGCAGAACGCCATCATCCGATTCCAGCCGCCGGCTGTGGGAGACCGTCATGAAGAAACCGGGCGATAACGGCACGCTCGAGCGGACGAAGGAATCCGTTCCATCGGAAAAAAAGGCTGCCCTCAAGGAGCTGCGCAGGGAGCGCGCCGCCTCCATAGAGGCGGCCGGGGCCCGGCTGAAGGAGCAGCGAAGGGAAATCGCGCTGGTCAAGAAGGCCCTGTCCCGGGGCCCCGGTACCGTTCCGGAAACGGCCCGCGAGACCGGCTTGGAGCCCGCACGCGTGCTCTACTACATGGCCACGCTCATGAAGTACGGCGAGGTCCGGGAGGAGGACAAGGACGGCCCTTACTTTCGCTACAGTCTGCTCTCCAACCGCTGAGTTCTGCACCGATTCGTTTGTCCCGCCGGTGAAATCGGCCCGTTTCACCAGCGGCGTCCCGGCGCCTCCGCCGCCGGGACGCTGTGTACCCGGAAACGCCTTCCTGAACGGACGTTTGATCTGCATCCACAAAAAGGGTAAGTTGATTGCGGCATAGCCGGGGAGACCCGCCGGGACAGCCCTTGGAATCCACGATGATGGAACCCGCCGCATTCATTGATCGCTGCATTTGTCTGGACCTGGAAACCGGGCCCGAGGGGGAGATCATCGCCCTGGGCGCCGTCCACCGGGATAGAACCCTCTTCCGGAAGGGTCGCTTCGATCTCGAGGCGTCCCTCGGCGCGCTGAGCCGAATGTCCCCCAAGGCGCGGTTCCTGCTGGGCCACAACCTGCTCGGTCACGACCTGCCGGTTCTCGAGGCCGCGGCTCCGCATTCTCCGTTGCTGAGGATGCCCGTGGTGGATACCCTCTACCTGTCCCCGCTCGCTTTTCCGGAGAACCCCTACCACCGCCTCGTCAAGGACTACAAGCTGGTGCGGGACGCACTCAACGACCCGCTGGCCGACGCCCGCCTCGCGAGGTCGCTGTTCCAGGACCAGTGGGAGGCCTTGTCCGCGGACGGGGGTACGGAAAGCTCCCTGCTCTCATTTTATCACCATGCCTTTTCCGGGAATGCCGCGTTCGCCGGCACGCAAAAGGCGCTGGAGGCCATGGGCGCCGTGCCCGTGGACGCCGGCAAGACCTTCGACCTGTTCGAGCAAAACAGCCGCGGTCGAGTCTGCCCCCAGGCCTTGAACCAGACCGTTCCCTTTTGCCTTCAAGACCCCTCGCAAAGGGTGTCCATGGCCTATGTCCTGTCCTGGCTCAGGGTGGCCGGCGGAAACTCCGTGCTCCCGCCGTGGGTCGGTCGCAGCTTTGCCCATGTCGCGCACATTCTGCATCGACTGAGGGATATACCGTGCGGGAAAGCGGGCTGCCCCTATTGCAGGGAAATGCACGATCCCCGCAGGCAGCTCCGGCGCTTCTTCGGCTTCTCCGGGTTCCGGCCGGAACCGGCCGACGCGGGCGGCGGCAGCCTCCAGGAGGCCGTTGTCACATGGGCCATGGCCGACCGGCCGTTGTTCGCCGTGCTGCCCACGGGCGCCGGCAAGAGCCTCTGCTACCAGCTGCCGGCCCTGGCCCGTTACCTGCGCCGGGGCGTCCTGACCATCGTCATCTCACCGCTTCAGGCGTTGATGAAGGACCAGGTGGACAACCTTCTCGACAAGACCGGAGCGCCCGTTGCAGCCGCCCTCAACGGCCTGCTCACGCCCCCCGAGCGGGGCCAGGTGCTCAGGGGCGTCCGTCTGGGAGACGTGGGCATCCTGTACGTCTCCCCGGAGCAGCTGCGCAACCGCTCGTTTCGCGAAGCCGTCCGCTGCCGGGAAATCGGATGCTGGGTGTTCGACGAGGCCCACTGCCTGTCCAGGTGGGGGCACGATTTCCGGCCCGACTATCTCTATGCGGCCCGCTTCATCAAAGAGTTCTCCGACGCCCGCCGGGTCCGGCTTCCACCTGTACAGTGCTTCAGCGCCACAGCCAAGCTGGATGTCCTGGCCGAGATCACCGGTCATTTCCGCACCCGCCTCGGCGTGGAGCTCGAGGTGTTCAAGGGAGGCGTGGAGCGGGATAACCTGCAGTTCGAGGTGCAGACCGTTTCCTGCATCGAGAAGCTTCCCCGTCTCCAGACACTGCTCTCGGAACGGCTGCCCCCGGAGCGGCCCGGTTGCTGTATTATCTACTGCGCCACCCGGAAGGGCACCGAGGCGGCGGCCGAGTACCTGCAGCTGCAGGGCCGAAAGGCGGAGGCGTTTCATGCCGGGGTCGACCCTGCGCGCAAGCGGGAGATCCAGGCCGACTTCGTTCAGGGGCGTGTCCGCATCATTTGCGCCACCAACGCCTTCGGCATGGGCATCGACAAGGAGGACGTCCGCCTGGTGGTCCACCTGGACATACCAGGGTCTCTCGAGAACTACCTGCAGGAAGCGGGGAGGGCCGGCCGGGACCGCCTCGATGCCGAGTGCATACTGTTTTACGACGAGGAGGACATCGAGACCCAGTTCAGGCTGTCCGCCCTCTCCCGGCTGGATCACAGGGACATCACCCGAATCCTCCGGGTCCTGCGAAAGGCCCGGCGGGACCGGGAGGGCAACGTTGTGCTGACCATCGGAGAGCTGATGCGGGACGAGGCCATGGAGGACGCCCTCGAGCCGGGGGACCGCAACGCCGGTACCAAGGCAATCACCGCGATCTCATGGCTGGAGCGGGCCGGGTTTTTGGAGCGCAACGAAAACCGCACCCAGGTGTTCCAGGGGCGCCCGCTGGTCCGCAGCCTGGACGAGGCCCGCGGAAGGGTCGAAAAGCTCGGCCTCTCGGCCCGGCAGAAAGCGCGTTGGATGGCGATCCTGGAGGCCTTGATCAACGCGGACACAGACGAAGGATTCAGCGCCGATGAGCTGGCCGAGCTAAGCGCGTTCCGGGCCTCCTCGGACGCTGAAAAGCCCGAAATGGAGGATGAGTCCGAGTCCAAACGGGTCATTCGCACGCTCTACGACATGGCCGGAGCGGGTCTGATACGCAAGTCCCTGCTGCTATCGGCATATGTGCGTTACAAGGTGGCGACCCATTCGGGAGTGCTCCTGAAGCAGGTTTGCCGGCTGGAATCCGCCATGCTCGACACCTTGCAGGAGGAGGCCCCGGATGCGGACAGCGGGGAGGACCAGGCCCTCTCTCTGCGTAGGCTCAATCAGGGGCTCCTCGACCGGGGCGTCGATCAAAGCAACCCGGAGATTCTGCGCAACCTGCTTTTCAGTCTGGCCCAGGACGGGAGGGGACTGGCCGGCGGCCGCGGCAGCCTCGCCATCGGATACGCCGGCCGCGATCGATACCGGGTGAGGCTGCAAAGAGACTGGGCCTCCTTGCGCAGCACGGCCGAGCTTCGCCAGGCTGCGGCGAAAGCCGTGCTGGAAGCCGTCCTCGCACGTATTCCGCCCGGCACGACCCCTGACGCCAACGTGCTGGTGGAGTTCTCCGCGGAGGATCTCCTCGCCTCCCTGAAACACGACCTGGTCCTGGCCGGCCGCATAAAGGATCCATTGGCTGCAGTCGACCGGGCCTTGCTGTTCCTGCACGAGCAGCGCGTCATCACCCTCCAGAAGGGGCTGGCGGTCTTTCGCCAGGCCATGACCATCCGGATCTCACCGGAGGCCAAGGGCCGCCGTTACGCCAGGGGCGACTATGAACCCTTGTCCCGGCACTACGGCGAGCGCATCTTCCAGATTCATGTCATGAACGAGTACGCCCGCAGGGGGCTCGAGAGGATAGGCCGGGCCCTGGCCTTTGTGATGGCATACTTCTCCCGGGACAAGGACGACTTCGTGAATCGCTGCTTCCCGGACCGGGCCGGCATCCTCGAACGTGCCACCGGTGGGGCGTCTTTCCGCCGCATCGTCGACGACCTCGGGAATGCACGACAGAGCGCCGTGGTCGCCGCGCCGGCGGATGAGAACATGCTTGTGCTGGCCGGTCCCGGATCCGGAAAGACCCGGGTGGTGGTGCACCGCTGCGCCTACCTGCTGCGGGTCGAGCGGGTACGTCCCGGGAACATTCTTGTGCTGTGCTTCAGCCGAAACGCCGTGACCGAGCTGCGCCGGCGCCTCAGACGGCTGGCCGGCGACGACGCCCGGGGCGTCACCGTTCAAACCTATCACGGGCTGGCCCTGCGTCTCACCGGGCGGTCTCTTCTCGGCCGGGACCTCCCGGCCGACCGTGCCGACGCGGGCTTTGGAGATCTCATTCGGGAGGCGGCCGCCCTGCTTCGGGGGGAGACCGAGACGTTCGGCCTGGAGAAGGACGAGCTTCGCGAGCGGCTGCTCAGCGGGTACCGGCACATCCTGGTGGACGAGTATCAGGACATCGACGAGGACCAGTACGAACTGGTCTCGGCGGTCGCCGGCCGGTCCCTTCAGGAGGAGGAGAAGCGGCTGACCATTCTCGCCGTGGGTGACGACGACCAGAACATTTACCAGTTCCGGGGCTCCAACGTGCGGTTTATCCGCCGCTTTCGGGAAGACTATCACGCAGGCCACCATTTCCTGGTGGAAAACTATCGCTCCAGCCGCCACATCATCGACGCGGCCAACGCCCTCATCGCCGGGAACCGCGACCGCATGAAGCGGAACCGCACGATTCGCGTCGATGAGGGCCGCGAAGCCCTCCCCCCGGGGGGGCGCTGGACCCGCCTCGATCCCCTTTCCGGCGGCCGCGTGCAGGTCCTCGAGTGCGACGACGAAGCAAACCAGGCCCATGCCGCGCTGGACGAGCTGCTGCGCCTCCGGCGCCTGGACGATCACGTGGACTGGGAGTCCTGCGCCGTGCTGGCCCGGCAGTGGAGCCTGCTCCATCCATTGCGCCGGCTGTTGGAAGCGCACAGCGTGCCGGTTTCTCTGTCCCTTCCCGCGAACCGGATGCCGGCCCCGGCACGCATCCGTGAGAACGCCCGATTTCTCGAGGACCTGAAGAATGACGGCCGGTCGCTGAGGCGGGCGTCAGAGCTGATCGAGCGGCTCTTCATCCTGTTTCCCGATCAGGCTGAAAACATCTGGCTGGAGGAGCTTCAGGCCCTCCTGGAAGAATGGCGTGACGAGACGCAAGACGCCCGGCTGCCCGTGCGCGACGCCCTCGAGTACCTCTACGAGACTCTGGCCGAAAAGCGCCGGGAACGCAGGCTCGGCCGCGGCGTTTTCCTCGGCCCCCCCCTCGCGGCCAAGGGGATGGAGTTCGACCACGTGTTCATCCTCGACGGCGGTTGGGACCGCACTCGCCGGAAAATGCGGATCGAGGAGGAGAGGCGGCTCTACTATGTGGCCATGACCCGCGCCCGGCAAACCCTCTGCCTGCTCCAGCGTGCGGCCATCCGGAATCCCTGGC
>JAIPEI010000117.1 GCA_021737245.1 Deltaproteobacteria bacterium
CGACTACGGGCTCCTGCCCGTGGAGGACGTGCTGGGAGCCTTGAGGTCCAGACCGAAATCGCTGCATGTCGTGCTCACGGGGCGGAACGCACACCCCGATGTGATCGCCGCGGCCGACCTGGTGACCGAGATGACCGAGATCAAGCACCCGTTTCAAAAAGGGGTGAAGGCCCAGAAGGGGATCGAGTATTAGTACTCGCCCCCGTCCATAAACGAGCTTTGGGCATGGCTGCGTTTCCAGAGGACACGCATCGACAATTAGAGTGGGGGAAAGCCATGGCATATCGAACCGTTCTCTACGAGGAGAAGAACCGGATCGGCCGCATCACCCTCAACCGGCCTGAAAAGCGAAACGCCCTGTCGCTGGAGCTTCTCGAGGAGATGCGCGCGTGCCTGCGGGGTGCGGGAAAGGACCGCTCCGCCAAGGTCCTGATCGTGAACGCCGCCGGCGAGCACTTCAGCGCCGGCCACGATCTGAACGAGGTCCGGGACGGGGATCTCGGCGACATCCGGCACCTGTTCCAGACCTGCCTCGAGCTGATGATGGAGATTCAGCGTGTTCCACAACCGGTCATTGCCGAGGTGCGGGGTATTGCCACTGCGGCCGGTTGCCAGCTGGTGGCGGCCTGCGATCTCGCCGTGGCTGGAGAAAACGCCCGGTTCGCCACGCCCGGGGTGCGCATCGGGCTCTTCTGCACCACGCCCATGGTCCCCCTGAGCCGGAACGTGGGGAGAAAAAGGGCCCTGGAGATGCTGCTCACGGGCCGATTCGTTTCGGCCAGGGAGGCCCTGGATTTCGGGCTGGTGAACCGCGTGGTCCCGGACGACCGGCTGGAAGAGGAGACCGGCGAGCTCGCATCGGAGCTCGCCCGATACAGCGCCGAGACGCTGGGCATCGGCAAGCAGGCCTTCTACACCCAGATACACATGGACGACGAACGGGCCTATCGATACGGCCGCGAGGTGATCGCGGCCAACGCCGTGACGCCGGACGCCCGGGAGGGCATCTCCGCGTTTCTGGAAAAGCGGCTGCCCGTGTGGAAAGAGGACAAGTGATATGTGAACGAACGTGCTTTCGTAGAGGAAGTGATTCATTCACCATGAAGCGCTTTTCGTGGTGATCTTCTTCCAGAGAGGAATGCGTATGGAGACCGACACGACCCGCATGGATCCTGAATCCCTCAACATGGTTCTGGACACCATCGCCAGGCTGGAGCGGGACCGGTTGACCGTCGAGACCAAGATGGAGATGGACCGGAAAGGCGACTTCCCCATGGATCTCATCCGGTTCATGCTCGGGCCGGACATGGCCCTGCACCTGATCTTCATTCCGGAGGAGTACGGCGGGCTCGGCGCGGGCGCCCGTGACATCGCCGTGGTGTCCGAGCGCATGGCACGCATGGATCTGGCCGTGGCCACCTCCTTTCTGGCCATCTGCCTCGGCATGGATCCCCTGCGCGTGGGCGCGACCCCGGAGCAGAAAGAGAAGTACATCGGCCGGATCGCCCGGGAAGGCCTGATCGTCGCCTACGGCGTGACCGAGCCCGAGGCGGGCTCCAACGTACAGGCGCTCAAGACCAAGGCGAAGCGCATCCTGGGTGAAGGGGGCGAGGTCACGGGATACCGGATCAACGGTCAGAAGCAGTTCATCACCAACGGGGGTGTGGCGGCCCTCTACACCATTCTGGCCGATGCACCCGACGGTCCCACCTTTTTCGTCGTAGAGGGCGGCCGCGAGGGGCTGACGCCCGGTCCCCACGAGGACAAGCACGGCATCCGGGCCTCGGACACCTGCCCGCTGATCCTGGAGGACCTGGTTGTCCCGGTGGAGGATCTGATCGGGGGCGTGGAGGGGCAGGGCCTCAAGCAGGCCAACGAGGTGTTCGGCTACACGCGGCTCATGGTGGCCACCTTCGGTTTGGGCGGGGGCATGGCCGCGCTGGACAAGTCGATCCGGTATGCCAGGGAGAGGGTGCAGTTCGGCACGACCCTGGCCGAGAAGCAGGGCTACACTCACCGCCTGCTGGTGCCCAACGCCGTCCGGCTGGAGGCGGCCAGGGCCTACATCGAGGAGACAGCCCGGCGCATCGACACCGGCGAGGAGGATCTCCAGGTGGAAGGCTCCATCTCCAAGTTCTTCGCCACCGAAGCGGGGGACGCCGCGGCCAACGATGCGATCCAGGCCCTGGGCGGCTACGGCTACATCCGGGAGTACGAGGTGGAAAAGATCAAGCGGGACCTCAAGATCACCACCATCTTCGAGGGGACCAGCGAGATCCAGCGGAACATCATCGCCATGTTCCGCATGAGAACCACGGTGCGCACCAGGGGCGCCTACTACGGCGACATGGCCGAGCGGCTCGACCGGCTCGAGCCCGGGACCGGCGGACCCTTTCTGGCGCGGGCCGTGCGGGCCCTGAACGATGTGATCGGCGGGGCGAGAAAGCACAAGCTGACCCGTTCGCAGCACGTGATGTTCCTTCTCGCCGACATGATGACCTGGTGCGAAGTGGGCGATGCACTCTGCCGAAAGGCGTCCCAGGGTGAGAACGGCCCACGGAGTGCGGAGTTCCTGAGGTCGGCGGCCCGGCTCTTCGCACTGGAGGCGGCCGAGACCGTCCAGCGCAACGGCCTTCGGATCGTCCGGGGCTGCGGGGAGGAGTTGGATGAAGCGGCCCGGGTCCTGGACGGCCTGAGCCCGGCGGACGGCGTGAAAGAATACCTGTCCGACATGGACGGGATCGCCCGGGAACTCGTGGAATGAAACGACCGCCCAAGGGCAGGCCGCGCCGCAGAGCCCCTTCCAAGGGCCGGCCCCGCCCGTGCGACCGCCCCGGAATCGACCCCAGGCTCAAGTCCGTCTTCAAGCGAATCGGCGTTCCGGCCCCCGGCCCCTTCGTGCCCGATCCCTTTCAGCTCGACGCCTTGGAGCGGGTCCGCGGGCACGACGTGCTCGTGAGCGCGCCCACCGGCGCGGGAAAGACCTGGATCGCCGTTGAGGCGATCCGGCGGCTTCTGGCCGAAGGCATGCGCGTCTGGTACGCCTCTCCCCTCAAGGCCCTCTCCAACACCCTATACCGGCAGTTTAAGCGGGAGTTCGAACCGTCCATGTGCGGGATCCTGACAGGTGACCGCAAGGAGAACCCCCAGGCTCCGGTCATCGTGGGGACGACCGAGATCCTGCGCAACCAGCTTTACGACGCCATGCACCGGGGCGCGAGCATCGCGACCGACCTCGTGATCCTGGATGAGGCCCACTATCTGAGCGACCCGGACCGCGGGGTCGTCTGGGAGGAGGTCCTGATCTACCTTCCCTCACGCGTGAGGCTCCTGCTTCTCTCCGCCACCATTCCCAATGCGGACGAGCTGGCGGCCTGGCTTCAGGAGAACCCCCGCGTACCCGCCGATGTGGTCCGACACGAGGAGCGTCCGGTTCCGCTGGAGATGCTCTTTCTTTCCCCCGACGGAAGCATCTCACACCTGGGCGGTCGAAAGGGGTTGTCGAGCCGCGTGCGCAAGAGCCTGCGGGAGCGGGCGACGCCCCCCCCATACAGCGAGGTCGTTCGATGCCTCCGAAAGCTCGACCTTCTGCCGGCCATCTTTTTCCTGAAGTCCAGGGCGGACTGCGACCGGGCCGTGCGCGTCTGCTCCGCTTCGGGTCCGGCTCCCGGAAAAAGGGAGCGCGCACGCGCCGAGGTGTCGGCGTTTCTCTCCAAGCACCCCCATCTGAAAGGCAACCGGCAGCTGCGCTCACTTCAGGAGGGCCTCGCCGGCGCCCATCACGCCGGACAGCTGCCGGCGTGGAAGCTTCTTGTCGAACAGATGATGGACAAGGGCGTTCTCGAGGCGATCTTCTCCACCTCCACGGTGGCCGCGGGAGTCAACTTTCCGGCCCGGACCGTGGTCCTCGTCCAGAGCGACCGGTTCGACGGACAATCGTTTCAAGACCTGACCGCGCGGGAGCTCCATCAGATGATCGGCCGTGCCGGGCGGAGGGGCAAGGACCGGATCGGGTTTGCGGTCGTCCTGCCGGGCCCTTACCAGGATCCCGAGCTCCTCCTCGCCTTGAAGGACGCCTTGCCGGAGCCCCTGGAAAGCAGAATTCACATCAACTTTTCCATGACCCTGAACCTGCTTCTCTCCCACAGCCCGGACGAGGTTCACGCCCTGCTGGAGCGTTCCTTTGCGGCTTTTCAGCGTGGCCGGCTCGACGAGGAGTCCCGCAGGCGGTGGGAGTCGCTGAATCGGGATCTGGCGGGCGAGCTCTCCGGCGGGCGGTGCGACACGAACGACCCGTTCGAGGTCCTGGAGTACATTGCGGGTCGGGAGGAGCTGACGAAATCTCTCCGGCGGCAGAAGCGCGAGCAAAGAAGACGTGCGGCTCGCCGGGCGTATGAGGAGTATTTGGAGCCGGGAAGGCTCTTTCTTCACAAGAAAGGCGGCATTTACATGGCGTTCGGGTGCTTCGAGGAGGACGGCGACCTCATCTGCGAAGCCCTGAACGTGCAAGGTCCCATCCGGACCCGCGGGAACCGGATCAGGCTTCGAAGGGTGCGTTTGGACCGGATCGAGCTGCTGTTCGATCGACGGCTCGACATCCCCGCTGATCCGACGCCGCGGGCTCTCTCCCGCCTTCTGGATGAGGTGCGGCCCGAGGAGCTCGAAATCATGCGCGTCGAACCTTCGAGCGGGCAGGGGGGGGCGGAGGACGCCCTCCAGGATCGGATGGAAAGCCTTCCCTGCGATCTATGCCCCCGCTTCAAGGACTGTCACACCCCGAAGAACCGGCGTCTCAAGAGAATCCTTCAGGAGATTCGGGCCATGTTGAGCCGGGTGGAGGGCATGGGCGAAGGGCTCTGGCTGAGCTTCAAGCGGCACCTCCGGTTCCTCAAGGAGACGGGTTTCGTGGATGAAAGGGACCGCCTCACCCCGGACGGCGAGTGGGCCTCCAAGCTGCGGCTCGACCACCCCCTCCTGATCGCCGAAGGCATCCGGAAAGGGGCCTTCGGGGGGACCGGGCCGGAGGTCCTGGCCGGTATCATCGCCCCGTTTGTCTGGGACCGGGACCTGGACGTTGCGGTTCGAGCCCCCGAGGAGAGGTCGACCGAGCCGTTGGAGCGCGCGTGGGAGCGCGTCGCAGACGCCATCGAGAAGATTCGGGCCGCAAAGACCGTCCGAGGGTTTCCGAACCCCCGGATCCTGTCCTGGCCCGCCGTGGCCCTCTATCTGTGGGCCGGAGGGAGTTCCTGGGAGGATCTACTGTTCGCGGTTCCAGTGGATGAGGGCGACATGGTCTCCCTGGTGACGCGTACGGCGGACCATCTCCGGCAGGTTGCCGGTCTAGAGGAGAGCCATCCGGACCTTGCGGCCTGCGCCGATGAAGCGGTGTCGGTCATCCTCCGGGAGCCGATCTCTTTCTGAGCGGACAGGCGTTACTTCACCGCCCCGGCCAGCCGGCGTCCCAGATCCCCGATCCGGTCCATAGCCCCGGCATCCCCGGCGACCCGCCCCCGTTCGAACACCCCGGTGACGGGGGTTTCGGCTACAAGCTCGTACCCGAGCGCCTGCAAAGGAAGGCGCATGGCCTCCAGGGTCAGGCCGATCCCCTCTGAGCCGTGCTGCTCCCCGACGGAGACGACCGCCGCCTTTCGCCCCTGGTCGGCAAGGCGGGTCGACCACTCCCCCGGACGGGTGGATCCGAAGTCGTAGTAGCAGTAGAGCCGGTCGATAAACGCCTTCATCCAAGCGGTGACATTGTAGTTGTGCACGGGGGAGACGAGGAGGAGCCCCAGGGAGCGCTCCACCTGGGGGTAGAGAAGCTGCATACCGTCCAGTTGCGCCGTGCAGGCCTTGTCCCTGCGGCAGCGCTCGCATCCGATGCAGGGCCCGAACCGGTAATCGACGAGGCGCACAAGACTTCCGGGGACGCCGGCCTCGCCGGCCGCCGCCAGGGCCTGCAGGGCGATCTTGTCCGAGTTCCCGCCTTTCCGCGGGCTTCCTGACACGGCCAGGATTCGGGCTTCCGGAGCGATCCTCGCCCTTACGGCTTCAGGGCGGGCACTGGAGTTTGCCGTCTCGTTCATTGAGCGTCCCTTTCCATCCGGCATGGACGATTAATGTCGATACGTTATCAAAATTGCTTTGGATTGTAAATCGGGTGTGTATGGGATATAAAGGATATAAAAAGCCGTTGATGGACGGGCCCCGGGACCTTCGGATCGCTGCTACCGTTTGGAGAGGAGGAGGCACGGTGAGTGAAGACTACGGTGTTGAGGAGCTGGCGGGCTTTGCAAGTGAGGCCATTCGATTGTGTGGAGACCGGTCGCTCTCGTTTTACGGCCAGGGTGCGAGCCGCGTGAAGTTCGACGAGGGTCTCGTGATCGAGGCGGGCCTGCAGCTCACCGAAATGTTCCGAGACCGGCTCCTCACGCGTTTCCCCGATCACCGGATCTTCAGCAACGAAGAGGAAGACCGCGGGTACAGCCACGACGAAGCCCGGTATCTCTGGGTGTATGACGCCCTGGACGGGGTGGCGAACTTCCAGGCCGGCATTCCCATCTGGGGAATGTCCCTGGCGCTCCTGGAGAACTACTGGCCGGTGCTGGGTCTGTTCTACATGCCGGCGACAGGGGACCTGTTTCATGCCCGGGCCGGCCGGCATGCTTATCGGGGAGAACGGGAGATCAGCGTCTCCCGGCAGGATGAGCTGAGTGACGAAAGCCTGCTCCTCACCTACTCCCGGTTTCATCGTCACTACACCGCAGCGTTTCCGGGCAAGATCCGCAGCCTCGGCTGCACCGGGGCGCATGTCTGCTACGTGGCCACCGGCAGGGCGGAAGGCGCACTCATCAACAATCCGTCATACGCAGACCTCGGCGCGGTGCGGGTGATCATCGAGGCGGCGGGTGGCAAGATCTTCAAGCTGGACGGTTCCGAGTTTTTCCTGAACGAGTACTTGGACCGGCCCATGATTCGAGAGGACCTACTGATCTCGTCTCCGGAGCTCGGTCCCCGGATTCGCAAGCACCTTCAAGCCCTGGATTGAGCCGCTTCGCCGGCAGCTCCGCCGGCGGCTCGATTCATCATCCGGCCGCCCTTCACCGTCTCCGCTTTCTGACCTTCCGCCGGACGACGCGCTTTCGGGGTTTTCGACCTTTCGGCGCAGTCGCCCCCCCGCCGCTCTCCGCCGCTTTATCGGCTGACGCCTCTCCGGGAGAGGTCTCCCGGTAGCGGCACGTGGCTCTCGGGCATTTCAGGGGATTCCGGTCTCCGCCGGAGTCCATCTCCACCAGAAAGGGGTTGCCGCACAAGGGACAGGGAATGTGGTGCGGTCTACCCCAGCTGATGAACATGCATTCCTCGTCCGCGCACTTGTAATAGACGCGGCCCTTGGCGGTCTTCTGGATCTCGACGGACGCCTTCCGGCAGACCGGGCACTGCATCGCCAGCTCTTCCTCAAAGGCGCTGATGCGGCCTTCCACCCGCTCTTCCGGGTCCGGGGCGACTTCATGCCCCCCGGAGGGGGCCAAGTCGACCTCGCCGTCCTGCTCGGGGGCGGGCGCTTCCAGGGCCGGTTCTTCCCGAACCGGCTCCTCAATCAGGGCCGCTTCGGAGACCTCGGAAGCCGGAGCGGAATCCGGTTCCCGAGGCAAGGGCTCCATCGAAACGGGCGGGGGTTCGGCCACGACTTCTTCATCCGGGGTTTCGACGTCATCCCGATCGTCCGGAGTCTCCCCGGGCGCCTGGACGACACCGAGGGACTCCCGCTCCGGACGGTCGGGCTCTGCCGGCGCTTCCCGTACGCCTTCGCTCTCCCGGATGGGGGAATCATTCGGGGACGGTCCGGTTTCGGCCGTTCTCTCCTGCCGGGGTATGGATCCGGGCCGGAGAGTGGGGGCCTTGAGCCGGGTGGGCCTCTGCATGCGGGGATGTCCGGATGGAGCGGGTCCGGTCTCCCGCTCCTTTTTGCTCTTTCCGAACGGGGCGGCCCCGTGGTGTCTGAGCATCTGGTCGAGCTGCAGGAGGGCCTTTTTCGCTTGTTTCCGCCCGCTTTCCACCTCGTCGAGGGTCTGAACAAAGTAGGCCACCAGGTTCACGCCCGGCATGCCCGGGAAGGCATGATCCAGTAGCCGGGCCATGGAGAGGCTCGGCTTGCCCGGAAGCAGTCGCTCACAGGCGTCCAGCTCCATGTATCCCTTCCGCACCATCTCTTCGAGGGTGATCTCGAGCCGCTCCGGGTCATCGAGGCCCATTTCCGACAGCTCCCCTTCCAGGTCGGCCCGGTCCAGTGCAATCGCCTCGTGTGAGGCGTTCGCGTCTCCGGCATGCTCCGCCATCAGAACGATGCAGGCCACCGTTACCAGATCCATGGAAAGGCCGTGAATCCCCTCGCGGGTTCCGGTAATGCGTTCGAGATGCCGGACAAAGGCCTGATCGAGAACGTCCAGCATGGAGTGGGTACCAGCACCCGGTGCCGGCTTCGGTTGTTCCATGAGGTTCGACCTTTCCGTGTACCAGGGGGTTATGTTTCCCGGCCGCTCAGCTCGCCCATGCCGGTGAGCGCCTCCCGGGCCTCGGACATCCGTCGATCGATCGGATCCAGGTCCGGTTCCTTGTTCATTTCAGGACAGGATGCGTCGCTTTCGGGATCACAAGGCGCTTCCCGAAGGGTCGGGGCTTCTGCGTCCGGTATATCGTCCATGCCTTCATCGGTACCGGAAACAGGCGCGGCCTGAATATCGATGCAGTTTCCCTCCCGATCCAGAAGCATGGAGAGCGGCACCTTGACCTCGAACTCCAGCAGGTAAGCGATCCGGTTTTCATGCACCACCAGGTCGCCGCTCTTATAGGAAACGTCTTCTCCAAGCGGCAGCTGATGGGTTTTCCTGAAGATCTTCTCTACAGCCTCCCAGTCGAGATCAGCCGTAATGCCGTCGATGAGCTCTCTTTCTCCGCTTTTGATGATATCGTCGCTCGTAACCTTCATCGGGAAGGCTCCTTTCTGCTTGTGTC
>JAIPEI010000118.1 GCA_021737245.1 Deltaproteobacteria bacterium
CAGAAGAGCTGGACCGCCGAGGATCCGCTCAGCGACGCGCGCAGTGTGCGGCTCCAGGTGGACGGGGTGTGGGAAGACTACCACCACATGGAGCCGGTGCTGGTCCGAAAGAGCGACCTGCATCAGAACATCTACTCAGCACCCGAGCCTCCCAAGGGCTTCAATGGGGAGACCCTCTGGGCGGACAGCGACTATGTCGTGGTCGCGGTCATCAAGATTCATTTTCACCCGCGCACCATTCGAATCGGAAGCCAGGAGACCAAGGTCATCAAGAAGCTGTCCAGGTCCCTCGGCACCGAGCTTCTCTCCTACCAGTTCCGCCAGGATTCCATGGAGGCCATGCAGCAGCTGGCCAGCGACCGGCTGAAGGCCTGCAACATTCTGGCCGACTCGCTTCGGAACGCCATCACCAAGGCCGGCCTGATTTTTTCGCTGGTCAAACAGGAGCTGGGGTTTCTGCGTGAGCAATGGGAGGAGCTCCTGCTGACCAGTCGACAGGAGAAGAACGGAAAGAGGGAGGCGGTCAAGGAGCTCAACATTCAGCTCGAGCGCATCACCGGGGTCAGCGAGCCCCTTCGCAACGACCTGTTCAACGTACAAAACCGTTTTCTGGAGCTCTCCCTTCCACCGGACATCGGCGAGAACTGGGTGGGCATGCAGATCGAGGAGCGGTGGCACCAGGTGTTCCATGAGGTCGGTGCAACCGAGACGCAGAAGGAAAAAGTAAGAGAGTTGATTCACCGGCTCAAGACATCCCTGCGGTACGGCCTGGAGCCAGAGGTTATCGAAAGCTATGACAAGCTTCCGGAGTCCTTGAAAAAGGAGTGGGTCGAGCTGCTCTATCAGCAGACCAACCGGTTCGATCCGGGGACCCTGGACCGGCTGATTCGGATCCTGGACGAACCGGTGCTGGACATCCCCTCCAGGGAAAGGTCGCGGAAGATCCTGACCCAGCTCAAGGCCCTGGCCGAGACCATGAACAACCTGGAGCGGAACACGAACTTCCTGCTCCGGCAGGTCCTGAACGGAAAAGAGGCCCGGAAGGTCACCGAGAATCCGGATGGAACCATCGGCGGTCCGTCGGGCGATGTTGCGATTCCCGGCACGCGGACCGATCCGGCAGTGGAAGACGGGCGCCTGTAGCTCAGTTGGACAGAGCAGCGGACTTCTAATCCGCAGGCCGGGGGTTCGAATCCTCCCAGGCGCGCCATTTCAGACAGGGAGCCTTTGGACATTCTCCCGATCTCGTCCTCATGTGGGCCCAATCACACCATTTTCCAACCCACCGCACGACGGGCCCGGCCCGCGGATCGTCACGTGATTCTCGTGGTTCTGCGGGCCGTCGAGCATAAGCCGGACTCCTTTCACGTCTGATCCTCGAACAGAGCGTGAACGACCCCGGCGATTTCCTCGGCGGAAGCGGTGCGTTTGGACAGAAACCCGTCCGCCCCGTTTCTGGCGGCCGCCTCCCGGTACTCCGGCCCGTCGTAAAGGCTGATCACGACAATTTTGGCGGGGAGCTTCCGGGCCTTGATGCGGCGGGTGAGATCGAGACCGTTCGAATCCGGGAGCTCGATGTCCATGAGAATCAGGTCGGGTCGGGCCTCCTCCGTGATCGAAAGGGCCTCCTTCCCGTTGACGGCTTCAAGGAGCGCTGCGTCGGAAAACCGGGTGCGAAGGGTTTCCCCGAGCATCTTTCGCATCAGCGTGTTGTCCTCGACAATCAGGAAACGGGGCATGGCCGGGCTCCGTCAGGCGGATAGGGATCGTGCTGTTTGGCACCGCAACGGCGAACCTATCCAACTTTACTTGCTCTGAAGGGTGTGGTATATGGGGTGCGGACTGTAGTTGTCTCCCGATTTCTCAGAATCCGGACAGATCGATCCGCGCATCATTCAGGGGAGCCGCCTTGAAGAAAAAACACACCATCGTCCTTGCAGAGGACCATCTCATCCTGCGGCAGGGGCTCCGGTCCCTTCTGAGCACCAGCGAGGACCTGGAGGTCGTGGGGGAGGCCGGAGACGGGCTCGAAGCCATCCGGAGCATTCTGGAGCATGAACCGGATCTGGTGCTCCTCGACCTGAACATGCCCCGAATGAACGGTATCTCCGTCATCCTCGAGATCAAACGCCAGGCACCCGACACAAAAATCCTCGCCCTCACCATGCACAAGGAGGAGGATTTCGTGCTCCAGGCGTTTCATGCAGGCGCGAACGGCTACTGCCTGAAGTCCGCCGGCCACGAGGAGCTGATCATCGCCATACGCGCCGTTCTCAACGGGAAGAGCTACGTGAGCCCCGAGATATCGGATACCGTACTCGAAGGGTGGCTCGAGGAGCGGAGGACCGTGAAGGACGACTCATCCTGGCATTCCCTGACACAGAGGGAGAAGGAGGTCCTGAAGCTCGTGGGAGAAGGGTATCAAAACAAGGAAATCGCGGACTACCTGTGCATCAGCCCGAAGACCGTGGAGAAGCATCGGGCGAACATCATGCAGAAGACGGACCTCCACACGGCATCGGCTTTGACCGCGTACGCCATCGAGAAAGGGATCGTAACGAAGTAGCTCTTCATGAGTCCACAGGCCAGCTGGCCGTGATCGTCGTGCCTTGCCCCGGGTTGGAGCGGATGTCGATACGTCCCCCGGAAAGCTCCACCCTCTCCATCATGCCGTCCAGTCCCATGCCCCGGCCCTCGTTTTCTTCGGGCCCGCGGTGCTTTGAACCGAAACCCCGGCCGTTGTCCTGCACGGACATTTCGAGCTCCCTCTCCGTCTTGCAGAGCGAGACGGAGATCCGATCGGCCCCGCTGTGCTTGACGGCATTGTTCAAGGACTCCTGGACGAGGCGGAAAAGCACGATCTTCAAGGAGTCGGGGATCTCGTCCTCCGGCAGATCCCAGGCCGTCTGGACCTCCATGGAGCCGTAAAACTCCCGGGTTTTCCGGGCCGTCCAGTCCAGTGCGGCCAGGAGGCCCATGTTGTCCAGGATGGAGGGCCGGAGGTTGGTGGAGATCCTCTGTGTCTCCTCCATGGTCTCCTTGATCGCGGCGATGATCTGGGTCAGGGGGATGCCCGCATTGTCCGTCTTGCCCGCCATCTCCTGCTGCGCGACCCGGGTTTCCAGGGCGTATTTCACGGCGGTCAGGTTCGCACCGATTCCGTCGTGGAGCTCCTTGGCGATCCTCCGCCTCTCCTCTTCCTGGGCCTGGAGGAGCTTGGTGGACAAAGCCCTGAGCCGTTGCTCCGATGCCCTGAGCGCTTCGAGGGTTCGGGCCCGCTCCAGGGCGTAGCGCACGGAACGCTCCATGAGCTCCGGTGAAAGCCGATCCTTTTCCAGATAGTCCGCCGCTCCCCGCCTCATGGCCTCCAGATCGACCCGCCGGTCCCCGTGCCCCGTGAGCATGAGGATGGGGGCGGTGAAACCCAGGGCCTTCAGCTCGTCCAGCACCTCGATTCCGTTTCGATGCCCGAGGCGATAGTCCAGAAGGCACAGGTCATAGCCCCCGTTCCGGGCCTGCTCCAGGGCCTCTTCGACGGTGGGGGCCCATTCGATGTGGAACGACTGGTTTGGAATGTCGGCGAGGATATCCCGGGCGAGGACGTAGTCGTCCTCATCATCTTCGACGAGAAGGACGCGGATCTCGGAGGAGGCCATAGTGGGTCATTTCCTTGTGGATGTCCGGTTGGCCCGGATCGGTTTCTGAACGGAAACGGACCTGGTTCGAATTCCGTTCTCGGCTTCGAAGAAGTCATATCGACCTTAGCATATCGTGCGCGGAAATTGAAGATTCAAAACAGACCGAAAATACCATCAGGGATCTTCGAGAATACACCCTCTCACCCATTCTTCTGATTTCTTCCATGGTTCAGACTCTATCGGATGATGACAACGCCGCGGAATGTGGACCGGAGAGCAGCGGAGCACAAAAGTGGAATGGGTCTGAAAATATCGACACGGATGGATCGGGGCGTCTTCCTGGTCGCGTTGATCCTGACGGCGGTGTGTGTTGCGGCCTGCTCCAGAGCCGACGAAACCGGGGCGGAGGGAACCGGAAAAACAACGGTTTCCGTGGAGACCGCGACGGTTCGGCCCATGACCTTTCGAAAGATCGTGCGCGGCATCGGCACTGTCGACGCGACCGAGGCGGTCGTGATTCGACCGGAGATCGCCGGAATCGTGCGGGCGGCTCCGGCCCGGGAGGGGATGGAGGTGGACGAGGGCGACCTCCTCTTCCGCCTCGACGACGATCAGCCGGTTCAGCGGCTGGATGAGCAGAGCCGGGCGCTGGAGGCCGCCGAGGCACGGCTCGAGAACACCCAGTCAAGCCACCGGCGGCTCGAGTCCCTCTGGAAAAGAAAGGTGATCGCCAAGGACCGCTGGGACCGGATCCAGGCGGAGCTGGACGTCGCCCGGGCGGAGGTGAAGCGGCTCCAGGCCTCGGTGAAGGTCGTGCGCGAGCAGATCGACGACACCCGCATTCGGGCGCCGTTCGCGGGGGTGCTTTCAGAAAGGCTGGTGGACCCGGGAGATCTCGTGCAGCCGGGGCAGGCCCTGGTGACGTTGTATAGAATACAGGGCAGGGAGGTGGTCTTCAAGGCGCCCGGCCGGTACGCCGGCGTCGTAAAGTCCGGGCAGCCTGTAGAGATTGCGGTGGACGCCTATTCCGACCGTTCATTTTCCGGACGGCTGTTCTTTGTCAGCCCGGAGCTGGACCCGAGGACGCGCGGGTTTCAGGTGAAGGCGGCCATTGATGATCCGGAGAATCTCCTGAAGCCGGGCATGTTCGCCAGGGTGCAGGTGATCATCTCCACGCTGGAGGACCGCCCGGCGGTCCCCGAGGAGGCCCTGGTCCCCATCCGTACCGGGTATGCAGTGTTCGTGGTGGAGAACGGGCGGGCCGGGCGCAGGACCGTGGAGATCGGCCTCCGCAGGGTGGGCGTCGTGGAGATCGTGAAGGGGCTCCAGCCGGGAGAGACCATCGTCCGAAAAGGGCACTTCGGGCTGGAGGATGGGGATCCGGTTCAAGAGGCCGAATCAGAAGCGGATGAGAGCGGTTCCCCATGATCTGGAACTTCTGCATACGGCGACCCGTGCTCACGGTTGTGGTGTTCATTGGGGTCGGCATCTTCGGTGTCTACGGCTACTTCAACATGCCCGTGAGGGAGTTCCCGGACATTGAGTATCCCATCGTCAGTGTGAACGTGGTCCTTCCCGGGGCGGAGCCCGAGGTGATCGAGTCCCAGATCATCGAGCCCCTGGAGGAGGAGATCAACACGGTGGAGGGCTTGAAGACGCTCACCTCAACGGCCCGGGAGCAGGTGGGTACGGTGATCGCCGAGTTCGAGCTCTGGCGGGACATCGACGTGGCCGCCCAGGACGTGCGGGACCGCGTCAACCGGTCCCTCCGGGAGCTCCCGGACGGGATCGAGTCTCCGATCGTGAGAAAGCTGGATCCGGATGCACGGGCCATCATGTGGATCGCCCTGAGGGGCGACGACCGGTGGGACGAAGTACAGTTGAGCCGGTATGCCGACGAGGTGATCAAGCCGCGCCTGGAGAATCTTCGCGGGGCCGGCCGGGTTCAGATCGGCGGGGAGCGGCGTTACGCAGCCCGGGTATCCCTGGATCCCGAGCGGCTCGCCGCACATGACCTGACTGTGCAGGAAGTGGTGGCGATCATTCAGCGGAACAACGTGGACATCCCGTCCGGGAGGATCGAGAGCAGGGCCCGGGAGTTCCTGGTCAAGACGCAGGGGCAGTTTGCGTCCCACGAGCCCATCGGGGATCTCATCGTCGCCTATCGGAACGACGCGCCGGTTCGGGTCATGGATGTAGGGACCGTGCGCGCAGGTGTGGAGGACGACCGCCAAGTGGCCCGCTTCAAGGGGGAGGTGACCGTAGGTCTGGGCGTGGTCAAGCAGAGCGGCGCAAACACCGTGGCGCTGGCGGAACGCGTGCGCGAGCGGATGCGCGCCGTTTCCCGGGACTTTCCTCCCGGTCTGATCTACACCGTGGCGTCGGATGACTCGGAGTTCGTGGAGGCCTCCATCAACGACCTGGTGATCACCATCGCCATCGCCACGGCGCTCGTGGTTTTGGTGGTCCTGGGGTTCCTTCACAGCATTGCCGGCACCCTGATCACAGCCCTGGCCATTCCGACCTCCCTGTTCGGAGGGGTGGCCGTGATGCACCTCCTGGGCTTCAGCGTGAACACCCTCACCATGCTCGCCTTGATCCTGGCCATCGGGATCGTGATCGACGACACCATCGTGGTGCTCGAGAGCAGTTACCGCCACCTGGAACGCGGCACCGATCCGATCCCGGCCGCCCGGGTGGGGACCACGGAGGTGGCGTTCGCCGCCATCGCCAATACGCTCTCCCTCTGCGCGGTGTTCATTCCCGTGGCATTCACCTCCGGGCTCATCGGCCGCTTTTTCTACGAGTTCGGCCTGGGGGTGGCGATCACGGTGATCTTCTCCACCCTGACCGCCCTTTCCCTCACCGCCATGCTCGCCTCGCGATTTCTACGGTCCATTGAGCGGAAGCGGGCCGTGTTCAGATGGTTCGATGCAGCGTTCGAGGGCCTGGAGAACGTTTACAAGCGGCTGCTTGGAGCCTCCTTCGATCACAGGGTTCTAACGATTCTCCTGGGAGCGGCGGCCCTGGCCGTCGGCGCCTGGTGCTTCAGCCAGCTGCCGAGGGAGTTCTCTCCTGTTGCGGACCGGGCCCAGTTCATCATCTCCTTTGAAACGCCGGAGGGCGCCACCCTGTCCCAGACGGACGTCTTTGCCCGAAGGATGGAGCGGGTGCTGGAGCGCACTCCCCAGGTGGAGCACCAGTTCCTGGCCGTCGGCCTGTCCCGGGGCGGGGGGCCCGGCAAGGTGAATGAGGGGATCGTGTTCGTGAGCCTCTTGCCCCGGAATCAGAGGGAGAAGCACCAGTCCCGGGTGGCCCAGGAGGTCCGGGAGCGGCTGTCGGGCATCCCCGGCGGCCGGGCCTACGTGGTGGAGACCTCCGTGGGGGCGATCCAGGCGGGCGCGCCGATCCAGCTCAAGCTCATGCACACGGACATCGAAGCCCTGAGCAGGCGGCAGGAAACGCTCATGGCCTGGATGCGCAAGCAAAAGCTTTTCACCGGGGTGCGCTCCGACCTGAAGATGAACAAGCCCCAGGTGGAAGTGCGCATTCTCCGCGACCGAGCGTCCCAGATGGGCGTTTCGGTGGAGGCTGTCTCCAACACCATGCGGCTGCTCCTGGGTGAGCCGGATGTCTCGGAGATCGAACGGGAGAGCGAGCGCTACGAGGTCATCACCGAGGTCTCGAACAAAGGGCGCATGGTTCCCCGGGATCTCGAGCGCCTGTACGTCCGAAGCGCAACCGGAGAGCTGGTCAGTCTGGACAACCTCATCGAGATGGAGGAGTCCGTGGGGCCATCGGCCATCTCCCACCACAACCGGATGCGGGCCGCCACCCTGTCCTCCTCCCTCGTCCCGGGCGTGGCGCTGGGGGAAGGCTTGGAGGCCCTGACCGCGTACCTCGACCGTTCTCTGCCTGGGGGTTTTTCATACGAGTTCGCAGGCGAGACGCAGGATTTCCAGGAGTCTTTCCGGAACCTCACCGTGACCATCGCGTTTTCCGTGGCCTTCATCTATCTCATCCTGGCGGCGCAGTTCGAATCGTTTCTCCACCCGCTCACCATGCTCCTCACCCTGCCTCTCGCCATGGTCGGGGCGTTCGGGGCCCTCTGGGCGTTCGACATGCCGTTCGGGATCGTCTCCTTTATCGGGCTGATCATGCTCACGGGCATGGCCACCAAGAACGCCATCCTCATGATCGACTACACGAACGTCCTCATCGCACGGGGAGAGAAGGCCAAGGAGGCCGCCGGCAAGGCCGCTCGAGTGCGTTTCCGGCCGGTGATCATGACCACTATCTCCACGGTTCTGGGGATTCTCCCCATCGCCCTCGGGTATGGGGCCGGCGGGGAGGCGCGTGCGCCCATGGGCGTGGCCGTGTCCGCCGGGCTCCTCGCCACCACCGGTCTGACGCTCCTCATCCTGCCGGTCGTGTTCACCCTGGTCCACGGCTTCAGAGAGGCCCTGTTCGGCGCCCGGGAGCGGGCCGGGTACAAGGAGGCGTCTTGAAGCTGCTTCATCTGACCTTTCGCCACGAGTTTTCCGAAGCTATCGAGCGGATCCTCGACCGCCACGGGATCTCCGATTTCATCCGGAAGCCCATGATCCACGGCAGAGACCGCGACGGCAAGCACTACGGCAGCAAGGTGTACCCGGGAAACACCACCCTGGTCCAGGCCCTGGTGGAGGACGAACGCGTCGGGGATCTCCTCGAGGATCTGAAATCCTTTCGAAACGAAAAACCGTCCCACGCCCACCTCAGGGCGGCGGTGATTCCGGTGGAAGAACTGCTGTAGGAGGAGGATCATGGAAAACGCGCGTATTGCGGAAATTTTCAGCGAGATCGCGGACCTCCTGGAGTTGAAGGGAGGAAACGAGTTCCGCGTGCGCTCCTATCGAAACGCGGCCCGGACCGTGAGCGAGCTTCCGCAGCGCCTCGGGGATCTGGTCGCCGGAGAGTCGGACCTCACCGCGCTCCCCAACATCGGCAAGAGCACGGCCGGCAAGATCCGGGAGATCGTGGAGCGAGGGACCTGCAAGCGGCTGGAGGAGCTGCACCAGGAGATCCCCGAGGGGCTGACCAAGCTCCTGAAGGTGCCTCAGCTCGGTCCCCGCAAGGCGGCGCAGCTCTACCGCGAGCTTTCGGTCCAGTCCCTGGACGATTTGAGAAAGGCGGCCGAGGACAAGAAGATCCGGGAGCTTGAAGGCATGGGGGCCAAGACCGAGGAAAAGATCCTGGAGGGGATCAAGACCCTCGAGGGCTCCTCCGGCCGCATTCCGTATCACACCGCGGCCCAGTACGCCGAGTCGCTGGGCAAGCTTCTGGACGGCATGGACGCGGTGAAGCAGTGGGAGG
>JAIPEI010000119.1 GCA_021737245.1 Deltaproteobacteria bacterium
GGATGAAGTGGGCGGTTCCCACCAGGCGGGAGACGCGCCCCTCCCTGGGGACCTCCCAGACCATCCTGAGCTCCCGATCCGCGCGTTTCTTCCACCTGAACATCGCCGTCTTTCTCCTCCCGGACGATGGAGATCGCGCCCGCTGCCCGACTCGGTCGCGGCGTGCCCCCCCGGGATGCCTTGCGGCCGCCTCGGGCGTCGCGTCCGAGCCGGTACGGAGGATTGTACCGGCTCGAATGTTCCTGGAAAAGGGAAAAACTTCCCGGGGTTTTGCTTGACAGGTCCCGGAGTCCTTTTGGGAATGGTATTCATTCAGTGAATGAGGGTGTAGCCGAAAGGCGGGCACGGAAAAAGGAAGCGGTGAGCCGGCTGCTGGAAGACAGGTCATCCGCTCCCGCTCAAAGGATGCGCGAATGATTTACCGGGCCGGGTTTTCCATGGACTCGCGCCTCGGTGAAGGTGTCGGCGAATACCCCTTCGATCCGCTTGGCCTCTTCGTCTGTCAGCGCTGCGAACTCCTTACCCCGGGCGGGGTTCGAAAGCGTGCCGCCGTTTTGCTGAAGAAGCCGGAACAGCAGGTCCATGGTACGCCCGGGCATGTCGATCATCGCTTTGATGCGCCGGCGGAATTCATCGTACCGGCGCAGGAAGTCGGTCTCATAAGGCAGGTCCTTCTCAATCGTCTGTCGCACGCACTGATATAGGAACTCTGCGTGCGGGGTCGCATCAAAGAAGCGGTAGAAGTCGCCGGTGTCGTTCAGGACATGGACGTTGAACTTGTCGGCCGGTTCCCATCTGACCAGCGGCAGCAGGCGCGTCGAGTAGGTCTCCAGCGTTTCCCGGTAAGTATCGATCTGATCTAGAATCGCAGCCGACACCGGAAAAACGACGCCAGGTGGACTGTAGCCTCGCTGCGCCAGGACATGATGGATGAGGTAACGGTGCAGGCGGCCATTGGCGTCTTCGAACGGGTGAACATACACGAACCCAAAGGCGAGAATCGCGGCCGCGATGACGGCATCCAAGTGCTGTGCCGGGCCTTGATCGAAGGCGATCATGCCCGCAGTGAGACTGCCTAAGTCCTCGGGTCGTGCGCTGATATGGTCCGGCAGCGGCAGCCCGCTCTCGCGATCATGTTCCCCGACAAAGCCCCCTTCCGTACGGAAGCCGAGCTTCACAAAGCGGTCATCGCCAATGACGATGCGCTGCAGGCGTAACAGTTCATCGCTGTCCAGTGGCTTACGTCCCGCTTCTCCGATGGCGCGGCCCCATCTCTGGATGCGATCCTGGCCCGGGCTTTCGCCCTCAATGGCATAGCTCGACTTCGAGTCCTTGAGCAGCAGGAAGGCCGCCGTGCGGGCGAGCACGTCGCGTGGCACGTCTGCGACGATGTCCCTTGCACGTTGCGGCAAGTTGAGATTGACGAATTCGTCGAGTTTCTCCGTGCGGAAGACCAGCGGGCAGAATTCAGGGGTGCCTGGCAGGTTGTTCTTCAGGCGATAGCGCGGGGCGGTCTCTCCCTCCGTTCCCCACTGCAGGGACGGATCAAGGACAGGCGCGTAGCGGCCGGTTTTGGCGTCCGGCAGGTCCAGTCTTTCACCCGTCAGCCATTCATACAAAAACCAAGTGCGGCGGGCATACGTGCCGGTCGGTTTGCTTTGAACGAGCGCTTCGATAGGCCTCGGGCCGGTTGCGCCGAACAGGCGCTTGAGCACAGCAAGATCCAGACCTTCATACTTCAAGGCGAAGGTCAGGTGGCCTTCCAGTGTAGGCTGAGGCGCATGACGCGGCGTCATGAGCCGCCAGCCTTCACGCTCAACGATGCGGTGATGTTCCCCGGTAGCACTCAACATGCGTGGTAGCGGGGCTTCGAGGTCGTATACGTCGATGAGGGCGCTGTAGCCGGCCGGCGTAGCGGTCTCGGGAAGCCGTTTTTCCCGAAAAACGGTAACGGGTCCTGAAAACTGAATCTGTGCGGCCGCGGCCATGAATTCCGTGCCTTGAAAGTGGTTGCCTGGTTCCGGGGGTCGTCTCCTTGAATTTCGGTTCTACCATATGAAGAACAGTCCTGCTAGGGAAATTTCATGAATAATGGTTCTCCACGTCCCCCTCTCCGGGCAGGGGGGTTCGTTCGTCCACAACGGCCTACCGATGCCCCCTCACGCCCGCAAACGATATCCGGCCTTCCTTCTTGGCCTGCCGGCCACGCTTTTGTTATTGGACGTTTTCTTAGCCACAATATGTTGATATCATCCTATCATTGACACACGATTCTATTTTCAGCTAATCTATCCCCCAAAAAGCGACTTCATATCATGCATCCCTTCTCCCCCTTGATCCTACCCCTCGTCAGGAGGATGCGGATGATTGAGGATGCCAGCCAGGCAGATCAACTCACCAAGGTGAACCATCTCTCCGCGCCCGATGCCAAAATCGGCCTCTTCCGCTCGCTGTTTCGAGGGCGGGAGGATGTTTACCCGCGCCGATTCGAGAGCCGCAAGACAGGCAGGAGCGGCTACGCGCCCGCATGTGCCAACGAGTGGACCAAGGATCTGTGCGACAAGCGATCAGTCAAATGTGCGGAGTGCCCCAACCGTCGGTTTCTGCCGGTTACGGATGATGTGATCCGTTGGCACCTCTCCGGCCGGGACGATTCAGGGCGGGACTTCGTCATGGGCGTCTATCCGATGCTTCAGGACGAGACGTGCTTCTTCCTCGCTGCCGACTTCGACAAAGAGAGTTGGCAGAAGGACGTGTCGGCTTTCCTGGAGACCTGCCGCCAGACGGGCTTGCCTGTCACGCTGGAGCGGTCCCGCAGCGGCAATGGCGGGCACGTCTGGGTGTTCTTCGCTCAGGCCGCAGATCGGCCACCAACGGCCCCAGCCAACTCTCCCACGTTCTCTCGACGTAGGCCAGCATGGTCGGCTCGAAGAAAGCTTCGGACCCGTCAAAGTCTACGTGACGAATGGCGCACTTCTTCGTCAGAAGCGTTCGGAAGTCGTCCAGCCGCATCTCGTCGCGATACGTCTGGAGCACGCGCCACAAGTCGTAGTAGTCGCGGGCCCGTGACCGACTCCAGCCGCGATGTTCGAGCTTCTCGGCGTGCTGGAGGATGGCGCGAAGCTTCTCGGCGACGATCTCCTCCAGAGCGTACACGCCCATCCTGGCATTGAGCGGCTCGCCGTACTCATGGATCACCGACCGTTTCCGGGGCGGCATCAGAACCTGCTCGTCCACGGATGCTTCGACGATCACACGTGCATGCGGCTGCCTATGCCATGAGAATTGTGCCCGCATGGTGAACGCCTCTTGGCCACCCGGATGCGGTTCCTTTTCCGTGTATCGCTCCCAGGAAATCTCGACCGACGCGTACTCATTGAGCATCGCGGCAGCGGTCGAGCAGGCTTGGCCGATCGCCTCCTCCATTGCCGCCCCCGTCGGCGCACCCTCCACGCACGAGAAATCCAAATCCTCAGAGAACCGGTAGTCGCCGAAGTAGCATTTCTTCAACGCCGTGCCGCCCTTGAAGACCAGTGCATTTCTCAGGGATTCGACCTGGCCGATCCCGGCCAGCACCCACGACAGGAGATAGTCGCGTTCGAGGACCTCCCATGGAATCCCGAGACGTTTCCTGGCCTCTTCGAGCCTCATTCGCAGTGGCCTCATCGCTTCACCTTCCCTGGCAGGTTCTCCTGGATCATCCACCTCCGGTTGCAGGGGCCTCGTCGCGGGCCAGTCGGATCAAGACACCGATAGCCCTTAATTGGAACAGCCAGCAGCGGATCGAGTTGCTCTGGCGAATACCCCAGATCTTCAAATACCCATCCCAGGCGCTTCGCCGTTGCTGTGTCCAGTTGGAGGGCATACCGGATGATGCGATAGTCGACCTGCATTCGCGGGTTGATCCGCCACATATCGTTTATCGGGTAGCGGGAATTCACGATCAATGTGTAGGTATCGCGTAGATCTTTACCTGCATATCGTATAGACAATGCTGACAGATCGTCTTCTTTCAGCAGACTGTTGCCGATCAATTGAAGCGAGTAGTAGAACTCGTAACCCGAGGATTCAATGGCCTCCAAGTCCCCATAGGCCGGCGCTCCATCGAGCTTCGACCACGAAACGTCCCCTGCGATCTGCAGGTTGTCCGTGATGGGATGGGAGAAGCCGAGGCTGAGGAAACGGCTGTCCAGCGTTCTATTTTTTGCACGTTCCGCAACTCACTGTTGCCGATGGCATTCTGCAATGCTTCCAGTGACGGTGAGATCCGGCCGATCAGGGCGTTGCTGGTGCTGAGGCGCCCTCGATCCTGATCACCTCCCACGACGACCACACCAACATCTACCCGACCATCTTCTGCCGTAAGCTGCGGCCGGACATTCAGATCATCAGCCGGGCAAACACCGAGCGGAGCCTGCACAAGCTGCACAGCGCGGGCGCGGACCAGGTCATGTCCTACTCCTCCATGGCCGCCGGCATGATCTTCAACCTGCTGAGACCACACGGCCTTCAAATCCTCACCGAAGGGGTCAACCTGTTCGAAGCGGCGGTCCCCCCGCCGTTCGTGGGCAGGCCCCTGTCCGACTGCCCGATTCGCCGCCTCACGGGCTGCAACCTGATGGGGGTGAGCTCGGGACAGGGGATGCAGATCAACCCGGAGCCGTCCTATGTCTTCGGACCCCGGGACGAGCTGTTCCTGGTGGGAGAGGCCTTCCCCCGGAGAGAGGAGCGGTAGGCCCTCATCGGAGCCCTCGCAGCGCGTCCAGCAGCGAAGGTCGTCTCAATACGAGATCCGCCGACTCGTAGTCCGGTCCCGGGACACCTCCCCATTTCCTCTTGAACCGCCGGATCCCCGGGGTCAGGCCGAGCCCGAGGTGAACGAAGCGCTTCCCGCGCTCCGCGCTCACCCTGATCAGCTCGTTACACAGCAGATCCGAGGCCCCCGGCACGTGGCGTTTTCCGGATCGGCAACCGATGACGTAGGTGGAGAAGGCGACCGGCTCCAGATCCACCACGTAGAAGGCGACCAGCTCCCCCCGGGCGTCCCTGGCGTTCAGCACAAAGGCATTGCTTGAATCGGACACGAACCGGGGCATTTTGAAGAAGAGGTCCTGCACGCGGTGGGAGAGCCGGGCGCGCCCCAGAAACTCCAGGGTGAGCCTCCGATGCGCCTCGTCCATGGCCCCGGCCCACTCCACATGGACCTCTTTCGAGGCACGGCGCACGGCGCGACGGGCGGTTCCTCCCGGCTGAAACCCCTCGAGAGGCACGGTGTAGTAAACGTCGCGCTGCTTCTCCCGGCAGAACCCGGCCACGGACATCGGGATCTCAGGCGCGATGATTGATGCGAAACGGGGTTTGAAACGATCCAGAATGCTTTCCAGGGAGGCTTCGAGATCCGCCCCTCCCTCCCGCCCTGCACCGGCCAGGGGGTAGCCCACCACAACCAGCCAGTTGCTCCTCGCAAAGCAGAGGATATCCTTCACAAGAAACGGCTCTCCCCCGGAAACGCTCGTCATGAGAGACAGACCGTGCTCGGGGACCGTGGCCCTGTCCAGGATCCATTGCCGCTCCCGGACATCAATCACAAACCGCCCCCCTTCCGATGATGGTGCTAGAACTCCTCGAAATCCCCTTCGCCATCCTCCCTAGGGATCACCTTCTCGGGGGTCACTTCCTTCGATTGCAAGGGTCCCAGCCGTTTGACGCCGGCGCCCGGGGCCTCAACCGGGCTGTCCTCTTCCCGGGGATGCTCATACTCATACGCCCGGTCCGCCTCATGCTCGTCGTTTTCCACTGAGATTCCGCCCACAAAAAGGGCCAGCTCATTCACCATCTCCTTCATTCTGCCCGACTGGGCATCCATCTCTTTGGAGGCGCTCGCCGACTCCTCGGCACTGGCGGCATTCTGCTGAACCGTGCCGTCCATCTGGCTCACGGCCTTGTTGACCTGCTCGATCACCGTGGCCTGCTCCTTGGAGGCCGCAGCGATTTCTTCCACGAGTGCGGCGACCTTTCCGGATATCTCCAGATTCTCCTTGAAGGCGCCCTGGGTCTGCTGCGTCAGCTCGCTCCCGTTCTTGACGGAGCGGATCGTGTTCTCGATCAGGTCGGCGGTGTTCCTGGCGGGCTCCGCCGCCCTCCAGGCGGGGTTCCGGGCCTCGTCCGCGACAACGGCGAAACCGGCACCCGCCTCGCCCGCCCGGGCGGCCTCCACCGCCGCGTTCAGGGCCAGCAGATTCGTCTGGAAGGCGATCTCGTCGATGGTCTTGATGATCTTCCCTGTCTCTTCACTGGATTTGTTGATTTCCTCAATAGACCGGGCCATGTCGTTCATGTGGTTGTCAACCTTGTCCAGGACCTGGGAAGCCTCGGCCATCATGTTCTTGGCCTCATCGGCGTGGTCGGCGTTCTGATTGACCACGGAAGACATCTCCTCCAGGGAGGACGAGGACTCCTCGAGAGAGGCGGCCTGCTCGGCGGCCCCGTCTGCGAGGGCTTGACTGGCGCCGGAGATCTGTCCCGAGCCGGCGGCGACCTGCTCGGCGGCCTCGTGAACGCCCTGGATGAACGTCTTTATGGTACGAATGATTCTTCGGGTGGAGAAGAACGCGTACAAGCCCCCGACCAGAATGCCTGCGAGGATGAACCCGACGATCAGGTTTCTCGAAAACTTCCCTTGGGCCTGCAGCTTCGCAACGCTCATATCGCCCAGCTCCGTGCAGAGGTTGAGGAGGCTCTCGATGTGTGCGTTCATCCTTTCGCGGAGGTTCTTCAGCTCAACAATATAGTCATGGTACCCTATGAGGGAGGCGCTCAACGCCTTGGATTTTACTTTTATCTGATCACCAGTCGAACGTATTTGATCACTATTGCTTATCTTTTCATACCATTTACCTGCTTCATCATTGAAATTTTCATATGATTTTTGAATTTTATTCCAGTTTTTTTCAGTATTTTTAGTAGCATATGAAGCAAAATCCGAGATCAATATCTGGGCGGCCAAATCCATTTGCTCAAAAAACAGCGCTCCATTTTGGACATCTTCGGCCAGCTTTTCTAAAAGCTGCGTGATTTCGAGCTGGAGCTCGTCCTTCTCCGCCTCAACAGCTGTGTACGCCTCGAAGCTTTTCCGGAAACCCTCTATTTCCAGGGCCGATTGGTCGTATCTTTCCACATAGTCTGTGCCTACAGAGGCGCTGTTCCTCAACGAAGAGACGATCTCCAGTCCTCTTTCCGTTGAATCCAGAACCTGGTTTCGGGAGCTCTCCTTCGTCTCCGCATCGTCGGTGCTGGACGCCAGAAAATAGCGATACGTCATTCCTCTGACGGACGAGACCGTGCTCTCCAGCGAGTTGACCTCCTTGTACAGGTCCGTGACGGTCATCATCCCGGACAGCCCGAAGTAGCCGGCACTGCCGACGATCGTCGCCAGGACCAGGATCAGGACGATCGCGGACGCAATCCTCTTGCCCAACGTCAGATTTCGGAACATTTGTCTTCTCCTCCCGGTGAAGTTTTTAAAGATGGTTGGGAGGCAGCATATGCAACAAATGCGCCAAAAGCGGACGGTTCTTCCTGGTCTTTTCGAGGAGTCCGGTCCTCGAGGCTCCATCAGATGTTGTACAGATAGTGGCACACCCGGCACCCCTCCGGGGCCTGCGGCATGGCCCGAACCGCCTCCTCGAGGGAGCGGTCCCGGCCGGCCGAGCTCATGAGGCTGCCCATGAGGGAGTCCTCGTGGGCCTTTACACGGTTCTCGAAGGTCTCCCGATAGAAGCGGCACGCCTCGGTCTCCCACAGGGCCGCCGGGTCTTCATCGGGAAGCCGCCCGTAGTGGACCGTGGGCATGACGACCTCCTCCCCGAGGAATGTCGTGGGCCCGCCGATGCAGAGGTTGATGCAGGGCCCGACCGCCCCGTCGTGGCGGATGAAGAGCGAGTTTCGGGGGTCCTGATCGCACACCGGCTGCTCCTCCGGGGTGAAGGGGAAGTCCGTTGTCCTGATCTTCAGCTTGCGGGCCAGCCGCTTGGCCCTGGAGAGCGCCCTGGCCGTCTTCTTGACCTCCCTGGTCTCTTCACTCGAAAACAGGCCGAACCCTTTCCCCTGCTCGCCCCGGATCACGTCGCACTGCTTGAAGTTCACCTGGTCCACCCCGAGCTCATGGGCGAGCTCCACGATCTCCTCGAGCTGGTGGACGTTCATGTGCATGATGACAAAGTTGATCATGATCTTGGGAACCGCGCCCTTTCGAAGCTGCGAGAGACCGGAGACGTTCTCGCAGACCTTCTCGAACCGGGCGCCCCTCCGCACCTCCTCGTACACCTCCTTGGTGGCCCCGTCCATGGAGATGCAGATCCAGTCCAGCCCCGCCTGGATCAGGGCCTGAGCCTTGTCGTGATCCAGGAGCAGCCCCCCCGTGAGGATCCCGGTCTCGCATCCGGCGGCGTTCGCCTCCTTGACCCACTCCACCAGGCGGGGCTGGAGCAGGGGCTCCCCCCCGCCGGTGAAGTCCACCGACCGGACCTCGGTGAGGTGGGGCCGGACGGCCTCCCAGGTCTCCTGGGTCATCAGCCCCTGGTTGGGCGCGTTCTTTCGGATCTCGGCCCACGGGCACATGACGCAGCGAAGACCGCAGGCAATGGAGGACTCGACTTGGAAAAGCCTCCAGCGCCGTTCCTTCAGAGACTTTTTCTGAACCACCCGGTCTCTGACGCCTGCGAGCCTCCGGTCCACGAACCCGGGCCAGACCAGGGCGGCCGTGGACAGCCACCGTCCTTCCCGCTCCAGCCAGACCTCGCCCGGGGCCCCCCCCGCCGCCTCCATGACCTGCCTGGCCATGTCGTACCTGGGCAGGCCGCAGCTGTCCGAGGGGCAAAGGCCGGGCCGGGACTCCTCCCGCAGGGCATTCTCCTCGAAGGAGGTGTCAATGGTCCCGGGGTAGATGTTCACCACCTCGATCCCGAAAGGCTCCA